>MVZN01000044.1 GCA_002069125.1 Spirochaetes bacterium ADurb.BinA120 | reverse complement strand
GCTGGTACTTTTATGTCAACATGACCACCGCCGGCGAGCCCGCGGGTGGCGAGCCCTCCGCCAATTATCTCGCCATCAACTGCGACAGGATACGGATTACCAACATTCGATTCCTTGGCGGAGGAGGGGTTAATCCGCCTCCGCGCTATTACCGTAGCGTGAACCTGCCGGGCACACAGGTAGAGGTGACGGCCCGAATGGAAGATGGCGGTGGCCCCATGGTCGGAAACACGACTATTAGAGTCGGCGAATATGACGAAGCCGATAATCCAACGGGCGCTACGAGCGATGTGGTCATAGCCAACGGTCAGTTTATCGGCGTGGCCGCCCTTACCTATCCTCTCGGCGCAGCGACGCCCGCAGGCGACACAACACCGCTTCGTTATGGGGCTATCCGGGTATTCGGCGGCTCATACGACGGCGCGGCCGTGGGAGCGGTAGGGCAATATATCGACGATTTTGTTCCGTTGATGCCGAGCCCTATACGAATCACCCAGCCCGCGTATCCAACATATATAATTTACTGGGACAATGAGGATCCGCCTGGAGATAATGGAGCGGAATTCACTCCATTCGAAGCGGCCCAGCCAACCGCGACCAGCCTCACCTTCACCTGGACGGCGCTTGATCCGATGACATATGACGATCACGATTTTTACAGTTATAGAATATACTATCGAGAAAACGGCACCCTGCCATGGATAACAATCGATCGAAACACTGCAGGCTTTGCGGCGCTTGCCAGCATCGCAACGAACACGGCTTCAATTCAAGGACTCGTGCCGCTAACCACCTATGATTATTTTATATCCGCGGTCGATGTTTTCGGCAACGAAGTCTATATCCTTTCTCCCGCGAGCGTCATACATGGAGCCCCCGGACCGAACTGGGGCGAAGTGCAAACGCTTGCATTGAGCATTCTGGCCGAGATTACCGACGGTACAGTAACCTATCCCGATATCTCTTTCACCAACAATTCTAATCCATCCGCTCGCCCGGTTCGCGCTACCGCGATCCGCGTAAAATTCCACATCTCCGGAACCGCCGACACCCTGCCGGAATCGGTCAACATGATCATCGCCCAGGAACCTGGAAACGGAGATCTGATCAGCGGAGGCACCGTCGCCCCCGGAGCCATGCCCTGGTACCGTATAAGTTGTAGTAAAACAGGCCCCAATATCTGGACTGGCTACATTCCCGAAACCAACCCTTTAATCGCAATCGGTACGGACGTTCGATTTATTATTGAAATGATCCGCGGAGCTTCAATTACATATGCGGACCACAATTCTGAACTTGAAGTACCCGCTGGTTTTCCTCCGGTAAACCCCAACGACTACGAGTGGAACTTCAGCGTAATAACCCCAACCACCTTCCAGCCCTGGCCCACTCGCATTTTAAACAATGTAATTACCGACAAGGACCCTGTGGCCTACCCGGCCTATTATCTCTCAGAAGACGCCTACGTTACCATTAAGGTCTTCGACATCAAGGGGCGACCCGTCGCCACCTTGCTCGATAACGCCTTCCGCAAGGGCGGGCAGAACATTAAAGAGGGCGGCTGGCGCGGCGACAACAAGTCCAACCGAAAGCTCGGCGTGGGTCTCTATTACGTCCAGATAGAGGCGAAGGCCGTGTCGAGCGGCAGGGTTATCCTCAATTCTTTCCAGAAGGTGGTCATGGCGCGTTAGGTTTCCGGGCGGGCCTCCCCCGTGGGGGTCAGAGCATGCTTTAAGGGGCGGCCTCCGGGGTTTCCGTGGGGTCAGAGCCTATGTTCAAGGGGAGCCTTCGGAGGTCAGAGCATATGCGGGTATTTACCGGCCTAAAAATGGGGTCAAAAATGGGGCCAGAGCACCGGGTTAAAGGTCAGGAAGTTAGCCCAAAGGGGGTCAGAGCCTTCCTGGAGAAGCCAAAAGCCACTTTTTTTAAAAAATGCTCTGACCCCCAGAAAAGTTTTAATTTTCCCCTCCCATTAAACGTATTACAAGCGGAAGCAGGTTGAAATACCGCGTGGAAGGGGACATGGATGGCACGAAAACGGAGAATCCAGCAAGAAAACCTCACTTATCACATTACCTCGCGCTGCATTGAGTGGCGTTCGATGATGGACCACGACCTCTTCAAGCACCTGTTCATGGAGGTTCTTGCAAAAACGCAAAATAAATACCGGTTCGAGCTGAACGCATACCAGATTATGGACAATCATATACATCTCGTAATAAGGACGCTTCCAGATGAAGCGCCGATATCCAAAATCGTCCAATATATAAAAGCCCGTTTTGCCGAGATCTATAACAAATGGACCCGACGAATCGGCCCGTTCTGGAACGAACGATATCATGATACAATAATCGAACACGCCCGGGAACCTCGTTATTATCTCCTATGGCTGCTCTGGTATCTTGCCTTTAATCCGATAAGAAGTAAGGCAACCGACAGCCCCTTCAAATATCCCTATTCCAGCATACACGCATACGTGGATCCAGGAAAAACTCCCCCAATAAGGGTGGATTTACACAGATATTTCATGGAACTGGGAGAGAATTTAAAGGAAAGGATGAACAGGTTTTCAATAATAGAGGATGCTTATAGAAGGCGCCTGGCCATCATTATTTAGTCAAGGTTCCACTTATGGCATAAAGGCAGGATTATCCAAAAGGGTTTTCCCTGCGGAAATCCGGTAGATACAATCGGTCGCTTCCCATCTCCTGTATCCAACCGTGCCGGAACCCGAGCCTGTGCAACTCTTCCACAACCTCGAGGAATTCCTCCTCCGAAACCGTCCTTCCCAGCCTCGCATGGCCCTCGACCCGTGGCGTCGGATGGTATTGAGACATCAGGGAAATATGGACCGAAGGCGAAAGCTCCTCGGCGATGATTCGGAGGCAGTTTTTACTGTTTTCGACATGCCCCGGTAACACCAGATGGCGAATAATAAGGCCCGATCGGGCGGTCCCATCGGGACGCAAATGCAATCCGGCGCCCTTTTGGCGAAACATCTCCCGGAGGGCTCTGACCCCCGCTACCGGATAATCCCTCACTCCGGAGTATTCCAAGGCCAAATCCGAATCCGCATACTTAAAATCAGGCAGGTAAACGTCCACAAAGCCCTCCAGGGACTCAATAGTTTCCTTTTTATCGTAAGCGTTCGTATTCATAACAACGGTATAATCTTTTCCTACAAGCCTTATCGCCTCTATTATTCCCGTCATCTGCGGGATCACATGGGATGGAGAGACGAACCCGAGGGCTCTGACCCCATTTTCATCCATAAAACCAAGTATTTCCTCAACCACTTCGGCCGGTTCCCTCATCGAACACGGAATGGCGTTGTCGCTGATCTGAAAATTCTGGCAATATATGCATTGCAGGTTGCAGTGTCCGAAAAATACATTGCATATTCCGGTTTTACCGACAAGCACCGGCTCTTCTCCCGTATGGAGGCATATCGATGAAACAGGGAGACGATTGTCGGTTTTACAAAATCCCCTCCCAAGCCTCCGGGGCGATAAACACCCCCTGGGACAAAGGTTGCATGGCGCGGCGGCCGTCTCTAACTGAACGCCTTTACACATTATGAACACCGTTCATTGTATTTCGCATAAGATAAAAAATTCTGAAAAAATGAAAAATTTCTTGAAAATTTTAACAAACCATCCCCCTCTGGAGCGATATCGGCAAACATGGATCCTTTCACAATCGGTTTTTAATTAAAAAGTTCAATTCGCATAACATGGTTTAACCGCATTATAAAGACCGTTCAAGCTTGCCCACAAGGCGGCACGGGTGAAGTTCGGCGAAAGTATCAGACGTACAACCCATTCAGTCATGAGGTCACAATGGCAGAAGAACCCACCAGTGACGTCTCCGGTCAAAAGGACCGCGACGACCCGTCAGCGGAACTCGATATTGTCACTTTGCCCGAACTTATAGATCTTCCCATCGAGGAATTTAAAATTGAAGGGGAGATTCTGATTACCGCCAGTTCTTTTTCGCCGGGGGCATTCTGCGCGAAGAATCCATTTCTGTCCGACCGGCGATCCTAACGATTGAGCGAACAAAAGCGGCTATGATCGCAGGTTGAACATCGGCCATGCTTCCGCAGAAGCAATCCGCTTTACCTGGGCCCGCCGTGGACTCGGTCGTATCGGCAATTTTGGGCTCAAGGCGCATAGGATTTCAAGAACTTATCCTTCGCCCCCTCCCTTAGTGCCAGTTTTCATAATGGACCGTTCGACACTCACATCGTACCGGCATACCATCCGGTAAAACAACCGTAGCCACATCGTCAAATACACCTCGCCAATCTAACCCCGAAACGCACCCCATACCACAGAGGCTCCCTGCCATCAGACATTGAACCTGAAGCTGATGATATCTCCATCCTCCACCACATAATCCCTTCCCATAACATGGAATCTGCCCGCCTTCTTTACGGCCTCCTCGCTCTTCAACTCGGAAAGGTCAATATATTTCATAACCTCCGCGCGGATAAACCCCCTCTGCATGTCCGTATGCACGGCGCCGGCCGCCTCCGGTGCGAGGGCCCCCTCCCGCACGAGCCACTGCCTGACCTCGTCATCTCCCACGGTAAAAAAGGAAATAAGTCCAAGCGAGCGCATGCAAAGCCTCGAGAGCAGATTTATCGCGGGTTCCGGTATCCCGGCCTCCCGCATGAACTCCATCCGTTCGTCGGCGGACTCCAGAGATGCGATCTCCGATTCGAGCTCCGCGGATATACGCATAATGTCTACGGCGTCGTCACGATATCTCCCGGCCAGGAAATCGACGACATCGCTCCGTGAAAGGTCCGATTCCGATACATTCAGCGCGATGATCATTTTTTTAAGCGTAATAAATGGATAACCGGATATGAGCTTTCGCACCTCTTCGTCAAGATCCAGAAGCCGCAGGGGGCGGTCCCTTTCCAGGTGTTCGCGGAAGTCCGTTAAAACCGCCTCCTCCCGCCTGGCCTGCTCTTCGGAGCCCTTCTTCCTAACTTTTTCGAGGCGCTCGAATCTTTTTTCGATGAACAAAAGGTCATGGAGAATGAGCTCGGCGTTTACCGCGTCTATATCCCGCTCTGGATTCACGCTGCCGCTTACATGATATACGGCATCGTTCGAAAAAGCGCGCACCACATGGCAGAGGGCGTCCACATCGGCGATGTCCCTGAAAACATCCCCCTCCCTGATCGCCGCCGCCTCCAGCCTCGGGAGCAGATCGATATTGACACGGGCCCGCACGGTTTTTCGGGGATTATACATTCCCGAAAGCACATCGAACCGGGGGTCGTGGATTTCCGCCACCCCCGTCACCGTTTTCAAGGAGTCGGCGGGTTGGTGGATCGACTTCATCCCCGTTAAGAGCTGGAACAGCCTTTTCTTCCCCGTCTGGGGCAAACCGATGATTCCGACCTTCATTCGTTCATTCCCCGTACTTCATGATTGAAAAACCGGCGGCCCTTTGCATACCCGTCATTTAGCGGCATCCTCCGGCAATGCCACGGAATATGGCCCCGGCCTCATGGCGGAGGCGCTGCAGGGGTCATGACGACCGCCCGGTGAAGAAAAGGCGATGCGTCACGCTTTTATCCAGATCGTAGAGTTCGTTTATATGGGGCGGCATGCCGGCATCCTTATGGATGTTTCCCTTTATGGTCTGAATCATCTCTCTAAGCAGCAACAGGTCGGATCTACGGTTCAACTGGCCGTCTTCGACAATTCTTTTAAGATAAGAAAACTGGTATTTGCGCAGATTGACCTGCAAAAAGAAACGTATGCCATATATTTTTAATATTCTTTGCAAGGGATAGCTGCCGCTTTTCGACACGAAATCCTCATAACGCTTCGAATCTATGGCCCTCGAAACCGGCTTTGCCACAGCCGGACCCGGCGCGCCGCCAGCGGCTTTACCGGCACGCCCCGCGCTTCCGCCGTGGCCGACAGGCAGACTGGCGGAGTCGAGCTCCCGTTTGAAATGTTCATCCTTCCACTCATCGGTATATTCCGCGAAGTTCTTTTCGAGAAGCCGCTCGAACTCCTCGAGCATTATCGCCTTGTTGGCAAGCTGGCCGATCATGGTATTGTTGAGGCTCCTCATAATCGGAAAAATCTCCTTCACGATCTGATGGAAGAGGTAGCGCTTCTGAAATTGCTTCTCGTATTCTATCATAAGCTCGCTCTGGAAATAGTTCTTGAGCCGGCGAACGGTGTTGATATCGGCGACTACGTATCCCTCGACCCTCGGCGTTCCCCTCGCGCTGTCCTCAGCCACAATTTCCATCGAAAAAATCCTATGCGAATTAAGCAACACCCGTATGGCCCTCCCCACAAGGTCCGCCTCTATGCCCAGTGAAGAGGTGATGTATTTGGTGAAGTCGTCGGAATGCGGAATGGCGCGCATTCCCATAAGCGCGTTCTGCTTGTTTATCTCCCGGTATATCTCTTCTGTTATATCGAGTGCCATCCCCTATCCGCCCCCGCCCGGCCCCGATGAACGGGCCGTGGAAAATAATTAAGTTTTATTATTGACACGAAAAGCGCTTTTCGGTTGTAGTAATCCCACCTGACGAACCGGGGTGTTAGCTCAGCTTGGTTAGAGTGCCTGCCTGTCACGCAGGAGGTCGCGAGTTCGAGTCTCGTACACCCCGCACGGTTAGCTGCGACAAGGGGCCCCGAAAGGGGTCCCTTGTTTATCCTCCGGTCCTCGACATCCGCCTGTTCCGGACAATCGCCATGCATCCGTCTCCGGCCTCGAGCGGATTGGCCAGCCGGTGCGCCTCCGGTTTCGCGCTTACAGCGTCCATTATAATGGCCTCCAGGGGATCGTCATCGTCGCTTAGCCTGAGTACGGTTTTAAGGTCGTACTCCACAGCGGAATGCAGGCAGGTTTTCAGCATCCCATCGCATGTCAGACGCAGTCTGTTGCAGCGCGAACAGAATTTATGGGTCATGGGGGGGATAACCCCTATTCCTATCCTCCCGAAGCGCCCGGAGAGATCATACATCATCGCAACATTCGTATCGTTATCGCCGCTTCGAACGAGGTTTCCCATAGAGCCCAGATGCTCCACGAGCCTGTCCGAGGGGACGAAACGGGAGGTCTCGTACTCATCCCCGAAGGGCATGCGCTCGATGAATCTCAAAGTGACGTTTTTCCCGGCGAAGAACTCGATAAATTCGCCAAGTTCGTCGAGAGAGCCTTCATGAAGCACAATGTTTATCTTTACATCGAAAAAACGCCGCTCTATCGCGTGCGTAATATTCGAGATCACCCTATCGAACTCGTCCCGCCCTGTTATCGCACGGTATCTCTCCGCCGACAGAGTGTCCAGGCTGATATTAAGCTTTCGAACGCCATGGCGTTCCAGATCATCGAGCGCCTCATCCAGCAGAATCCCGTTTGTCGTAAGGCAGAGCTCAAGGTGTGGATGGCTTCGGGAGGTCTCTTCGACAATCCCCATAAATCCCCTCCTTACGAGGGGCTCACCGCCTGTAAAACGGACCTTGCGAACGCCCAGGCGCGCGAAAATACCGATAAGGCGCGCAAATTCCTCTATCCGTAACACCTCATCGTGCGGCAGAAACTCCACGCCTCCGGGCGGCATGCAGTAAACACAGCGCAGATTGCATTTATCCGTCACCGAAACGCGCAGATAATCCAGCCTGCGGTTAAAAGAATCGGTCAGCATTCATTTTTTCCTGTTGATGCTTAAAGCCTAAAGGCTCATTCGTCGCTGTCAACAAATCTACCACCAAAACGCGATAATTCAAAGCGGGCGTTAAAAACCGTCCCTGCCCGCGCCTTGGCCTACAAAATTTTGCCTGAATCGCGCGTTCCCCGGCTCGAGAAGCCTCGCCTTCGAATACATCGCGGTGGATTCGTCCGTTCTGCCGAAAACCTCGTAGATAATTCCCAGATTGTTATATGCCGCGGCCATATTCGCGTCCTCCCTCAGCGCCTCGAGAAACAGGTTGCGCGCCTCGTTGAAGCGCCCACCCAGGGCCAGCTCCACTCCTTTTTTATTGATGATGGCCGCCGGAGATGTCGGGCGCGGGACGGCGAGATATTTGATGATGTCGGTAGCCCGAAGGCTTGCCCCCTCCAGTCCGCCGTTTGCATCTTGCCGCCCGGCATCGGGAACGAAAAGCCGCGCCGGGCTTGCGCGATACTCGACCCTAAGCGCGTGATATCGATAGCATGAAATACAGAGGATGGCAAGAGTCATCACAAGCGCCGCGCTAAAGGGGCGGGCGGAGCGGTTCAACGAAACTTTCGATCGCTTTTGCACAGTTCAGTATCTTCTTTTCCTCAAAATGGCCCGCCATGATCTGCAGGCCTATCGGAAGGCCGGCCTCGTCGAGGCCTATGGGAACGCTCATTCCTGGAATCGCCGCCAGGTTCGCCGAAATGGTAAGCAGGTCCGATATATACATCGCCAGAGGGTCGTTCACCTTTTCTCCAATGGCGAACGCCGTCCCGGTGGCGACCGGGCTCAGGATGCAATCGACTTTGTCGAAGGCCTTGTTGAAATCATCTATTACCAGAGTGCGTCCCTTGAGCGCCTTGAGATAATACGCGTCGTAATATCCCGAGCTGAGCGCATAGGTCCCCAGTATTATCCTTCGTTTCACCTCTTTCCCGAAACTCTCGCTTCGCGCCCTTAGGTAGAGCTCGGAAAGCGACTCCGCCCCGGAGGGACGATATCCATACGCTATGCCGTCATAGCGCGCAAGGTTCGAGGAGGCCTCGGCCGTGGCTATGAGATAGAAAATGGGTATCGCATATTCCGTATATTTCAATGAGATCGGCTCGATCTTCGCCCCCCTCTTCTCCAGCTCACCGGCCACCTTCATCACCGCGTCCTTCACGCATGGCGCGACCCCATGGAAATATTCCCCGGGGAGGCCGATCACCATGCCACGGACTTCCCCGTCCAGGCCACCGGGGGCAAAATCGACCGGGCGTTCTATCGACGTGGAGTCGGCGCTGTCCCCGCCCGAAATCGCTCCCAGCATGAGCGCAGTGTCATCCACCGAACGCCCGAATACGCCTATCTGGTCCAACGACGACGCGAAGGATACCAGCCCGAAGCGGGAAACCCTCCCGTAGGTGGGCTTAATGCCGACAACCCCGCAAAATGACGCAGGCTGGCGTATCGAGCCCCCGGTGTCCGAACCGAGGGCGAGCGGGGCCAGCAGGGCGGAAACCGCCGCCGCCGAGCCCCCGGAGCTGCCGCCCGGAACCCGGTCGGTATTGTGGGGATTTCTGGTAACTCCGAAATGGGAGGTTTCGGTGGTCGAGCCCATCGCGAATTCATCCATGTTCGTCTTGCCCAGGGTCACGAAGCCCTGTTCCCGGAGTTTGCGGTACGCGGTAGCGTCGTAAGACGGCACGAAGTCGCCAAGGGCCAGGGATCCGCAGGTCGTGCGCAGCCCCTTGGTGCAGATATTGTCCTTTATGGCGACGGGAACGCCGTCGAATGCCGAAAGGGCCTCCCCTTTCGCCCGGCGCCCATCGGACTCGGCCGCCTCCTCGAGCGCGCGCTCTCCATCGACCGTAATATAGGCATTGATCGAGGGGTTGATAGATTCTATGCGGTCCAGGTATTCCCTGGCGATCTCGACAGCCGACACCTCCCCGCCCGAAAGCAGTTCGGAAAGCTCGGCGGCGCTTTTTTCAACCAGCATACGTCTCCTCCATGGCCCGCGGGGCCCGATGAGAAATGGTATGTCAGCGCCTCCCTCAAGGGTCAATAATTTTTTTGCCGGACGGCGCAGCCCTTTTAATTATTATTGACTAAAAGCGCGGCCTGACCTATCTTCAAGCCACGATGGTGACATACGGTCGCCATTTTCTTTACCAGTCCATTCACAGATATCCAGTAAAACCGGGAGCGAATCCGCGCCATGTTGAACAGAAAGTCCAAATCTATATTTACCCTTGCCGCCTCTATTGTCCTCATTTTCGGATGCTTCAGCAGAACCGACGGAGTAAAACAGACGGATATCAAGCCCCTTGTCGGGGTATTTCTGTCCAAGCACGTCCAGTATGACCACTTCGACCGCGAGCTTTCCAGAAAGACCATGGGCAATCTGCTAAACCTCATTGACCCCGGAAAATACTATTTTTATAAAAGCGATATAGCTTCCTTTGCGGCCTACGAAGACCGCATCGGGGAGTACATCGAAAGCGGAAAACTCGGTTTCATCACGGAGATATTCACGGCATATAAAAAGCGCCATGACGAAAGCATGGGCATTATAAACGAGCTGTTAAAGCGCGATTACGACTTCAACAGGGACGAGTACATCGCCGTCGACCGCGAAAAGACTGAATACGCCATCGACGGCGCCGATATGCGCGAACGATGGAGAAAGAACATCAAACTCCAGCTTCTCAATTACCTTACGACCGTAAAGGACGTAAACGAAGCGAAGGACAAACTGCGCAATAAATTCCGTCTGAACAAAAAACGGGTCGACGAAATCAACGAATCGAAAATGATTTCCATATTCGTCAATGCCTTTTCCACCGCGCTCGATCCTCACTCGAATTATCTGACGCAGGAGGAGCACGAGGATTTCATGATCCAGACAAAGCTCAAACTTGAGGGGATCGGGGTGATACTCCGCTCGGAGGACGGCTTTGCCCTCGTCGAATCCATCATACCGGGAGGACCGGCCGCAAAGCTCCCCGCCGCCATGCAGCTCAAGCCCAACGATAAAATCGTGGCCGTGGCCCAGAAGGACGGTGAGCCCGTGGACGTTATCGACATGGATCTTCGCGACGTCGTCAATCTCATCCGGGGCAAATCCGGCACCATGGTCCGGCTTACAATCTTCAGAAAAGCCGACGAGAGCCAGAAACCCGTCCGCATGCAGGTGCCGATCGTTCGAGAGGAGATCAAGCTCGAGGACCGGGCGGCCAAATCGGACATTTTTATCATGAAAAAGGACGGCAAAGAGGTTAAAATCGGTTACATCAAGCTGCCCACCTTCTATCTCGATTTCGACGCAGCCCAAAAGAACGATCCCGCCGGCAAGAGCTCCTCGATTGACGTTATACGCGAGATCAACAAACTCAAAAACCTCGACATCGGCGCCATGATCATCGATCTGCGTGGAAACCCCGGAGGCGCGCTTACCGAGGCCGTCAATGTCGCCGGGCTCTTCATAGACCAGGGCCCGGTTGTCAAAATCGTCTATCGCTCGCGACGCATGGAGGTCCTAAGCGACGACGATCCCGGCATCTATTACGACGGCCCCCTGGTCGTGCTCATCGACAGGTTCAGCGCAAGCGCCTCGGAGATTTTCGCCGGCGCCATAAAGGACTATCGCAGGGGCATTGTCATAGGCCCCACGGCGACCTTCGGCAAGGGCTCCGTACAGGAATACAACCAGCTTCCCTCCAAAAAGGGGGCCGTAAAGATTACTACAGCCCTCTTCTATCAACCTGGAGGAACCTCGAACCAGCTTACCGGAGTGGCGCCGGACATAACGATACCGGATATCAGCGCGGCCTGGGACATAGGCGAGGAGAAGCTTCGCCACCCATTGAAATGGGAGAAAATCCCCAGCGCCAACTTTATCCCCTATCGAAACTATCTTAACAGGGACATGCTCGGCGCCCTTCAGGAGCAATCCCGAAAAAGAATCTCCGGTATGCGCGAATTCACCGAGCTCAACGAGAAGATCGCCTCCCTCAAAAAGCTTATCGCCACCAGGGAAATCAGCCTCAAGGAAGAGTCCACCATCGAGAAGCACAAGGTGCGCGACATGGAAAAACAGATGAAAAGGGAAAACGATAACAGGGTGATCGATATAAAAAACGATCTGTTTTTAAGGGAAGCCTTCAATATCGCGGCCGAGTATATGGAAACACTCAGGTAGCCTATCGCCCGGTTTCGCGGCACTCGACCCATTAATTTCGCCGGGCTTGGCGTGGGCAGGGCCTGGAACGCTTATTTTAAATTGAATATAATAATATGCTTGCCATTCGGCGGCATTTATCGAACGTGGTAATCTCTCAGGCAATACCGTTCCGGTCCGTGCGCAAATTACGCGTCGGACATGTTCTTCTGCGGAGGCCGCGATGTTACACAAACTGTCCGAGCTCGAACCCTATCTCAATGAACACCGCATCCGGTGCAGGCTCGTCATTCCCGCGGCGAAGGACACAAACGTGTTCAACGCGGCCATCGCCGCTCACGAAAGCGGAATCGTCGACATCACGCTCATCGGCGACGAACACTCGATCCGACGGCTTGCGGAGGAAAACAACTACGACCTTTCCGACATGAGAATCATAAACCAGGAGAACCCGGCCGAGGCCGCGGTTCAATCCGTCAGAATGGTAAAGGACGGCAGTGCGGAAATCATAATGAACGGAGAGGAGAGCTATTACGGGGCCACCATGATCCTCAGGCAAATAGACGACCGCCGGCGCGGCATCCGCAAGGGCTCCATTATGTCCCACATGGCCATATTCGAGGTCGAGCGTTACCACAAACTGATCGCCGTCACCGACACCGTACTGAACGTAGCCCCCGATTTGTCCACCAAGGCCGGCATCGCCCATAACGCCGTGTTCTTCATGCGGAGGCTCGGGACCGAGATCCCAAAAGTGGCGGTCCTTGCCGCAATCGAGATGGTCAACGAGGCCATGCCGGCCACCATGCACGCCGGGCTTCTCTCGAAGATGGCCCAGCGCGGCCAGATCAAAAATTGCGTTATCGACGGACCCCTCGCTTTCGACAACGCCATATCCTTTGATAGCGCGCAACAGAAGGGCATCGTAAGCGAAGTGGCGGGCGACCCCGACATCCTGCTTGCCCCCGACATCGAGACCGCCAACATCCTGTATCAATCCTTCGTATTTTTTGCCAATGCCCGTGTGGCCTCCGTTGTCCTGGGAGCGTCGGCCCCCATAGTATTCACTTCAAAGCTCGATACGGACGAAACCCGCATAGCGAGTATTCTCCTCGCCGCCGCCGCATACGTCCCTATAAGCTATCGCTGAAAACTCAAAAGGAGGCCCCAATGAGCGAACCGGGAACCGCCAACCGCGTCAAGACCATCGCCGACCTTTACGCCTTTGCCGGAAGGGGGGGCAAGCTCAAAAAGCTCGTCGTCGCCGCGGCGCAGGACGAGCATGTCCTCGACGCCGTAGTCAAGGCCCGGGAGAAGGGCATAGTGGAGCCTATTCTGGTCGGCATTAAAAAAAAGATCCTCGAGCTCGCGGGCGAACACCATTTCAACCTCGACGGTGTTCGAATCATCGACGAGGAGGATAACATCCGGGCCGCCGAAATCTCGGTTCATCTTGTCCGCGACGGCGAGGCCGACATTCTCATGAAAGGGCTTCTCGATACGGCCACATACCTGCGTCCCGTCCTCGACAAGTCCAACGGGCTGCGGAGGGGCGAGGCCCTTTCCTCGATCGGACTCTTCGAGTTGACCAATTACCACAAGCTCTTCGTTCTTACCGACGGGGGCCTTAATATCGCGCCCGATCTCAAAATGAAAATGGCCATAATAAAAAACGCCGTGTTCTTCATGCGCAGGCTTGGAGTGGAGATTCCCAAAGTCGCCGTTTTGGGGGCCTTCGAGCTTGTAAACATCAACATGATAGCCACTACCGACGCCGCTCTGCTCTCCATGATGTCACAGCGCGGACAGATCCGCAATTGCGTCATCGACGGACCCCTTTCTTTCGACAACGCCATCTCCAAGAAGAGCGCCGAGTTCAAGGGAATATTCAACGAGGTCGCCGGCGACGCCGATATACTCCTGGCCCCCAACATCGAATCGGGAAACGCCATGTACAAGTCCTTCGTCTATTTCGCGGGGGCCTCCCCGGCCAGCATGCTTCTCGGCGCTTCCGCCCCCATCGTCCTCACCTCCCGCGCCGACTCGGAGGCCATCAAGCTCAACAGCATCGCCCTGGCCGCAAGCATAGACCTTTCCGACAAAACGGGCTGAATCGCGGCAATAGCCTGAATTATCTCCGCTAAAGAGGGAAATGAACGCCATGCCAGAACCGAGAATACTCGCGATAAATCCCGGATCGACTTCGACAAAAATCGCCGTTTTCGAGGGCGAAAGCCCCCTTTTCGAAAAAAATATAAAGCACTCAACCGAAAAGCTTTCAGAATTCGCCGATATGGCGGAACAGTACCACTTTCGAAAGGAATTGATACTCAAGGAGCTCGCCTCGGCCGGCATCGACCCTTCCTCCATCGCGGCGATAGTGGCCAGGGGCGGTTTGCTGAAACCAATCCCCTCGGGGGTATATTCTATAAATGAACCGCTCCTAAGGGACCTGCGCGAAGGCATTCGAATCTCGCAGCACGCCAGCAACCTCGCCGGACTTATAGCATTCGACATCGCGCGCACACTCCCCGAAACGACCGCCTATGTCGCCGACCCGCCGGTAGTCGACGAGTTGGACGATGTAGCGCGCATAACCGGACATCCGCTTTTTGTCCGAAAAACGCGATTTCACGCCCTCAACCAGAAGGCCGTAGCGAGAAAATACGCACGCTCTGTGGATCGTCCGTATAAGGAGCTAAGCCTTATCGTCGCCCACATGGGAGGCGGAATTTCCGTTGGCGCGCACCGCAAGGGCCTGATAGTCGACGTGAACGACGCGCTCGACGGCGATGGCCCTTTCACTCCCGAGAGAAGCGGAACGCTTCCGGCCGGAGACCTGGCCCGCCTATGCTTCAGCGGCAAATACCCCCACGACGAGATCAGAAAAATGCTCACCGGCAAAGGCGGCCTTACCGCCTACCTGGGGACAAACGACGTGCGCGAGGTCGAGAAGCGAATAGCCGAAGGCGACGATCATGCCCGGCTTGTAATGGACGCCATGATCTACCAGATCTCTAAAGAAATCGGAGCCATGTCCACAGTCCTTGAGGGCGATGTGGACGCGATCATCCTCACCGGAGGCATGGCGCACAGCGCCCGTATAACGGAGGCCATCGGCCGGCGTGTCGGGAAAATCGCCCCATTGAGCGTCTATCCCGGGGAGGACGAGATGGAGGCCCTGGCCCTCAATGGGCTCTATGTATTGCGCGGAGAGATCAGGGCCAAGGAGTACCTGTAGCCGCAAGGTATTCCGCGACTTCGCCAAAGGCCGCGCCGGATTCCGTGATAAACGGATCGATGCCGCCGCGCATGAGGCGGACGCGAAGGGAATCGAGTTCAACCGTCATGGAGCGGTCCAGCGTATCGCGCAGAAAAACCACCATCCCGACTCCATGGTTTTTAAGATCCCGGTACAGCAGGTTAAAGCGCTCATCCGCCGGCCGAAGCGACGGACACAGAGGCCTGTAGCTTAGGGCATCGAGCATCTCGTAATACAGGCCTCTTGAGCCCGCATTGTGCGAGATATCGAACTGGCGCCTCCCGTTGCAGCTGTCATCCTCCACCACAACGCATCCCGCGCGTTCCATCTCATCGAGCGCGCCCGCGCTACGGATAAAACCCGCCCTAACGAGAACCGTATTCGTTGGCGGAGGCGTTTCGGCCGAAGGAAGGCCGTTCAGGGCCTCCAGAATGCCTGCAAGATGGTCGGTAACGGTTTCCGGCGGAAGAGCGCTGATTGCCTCGAAGATATACATCAACTCCATCTGGGAAAGCCGCTTCCATCTGGACTGCCTGAGCGAGGATATGCCGCGCGCCAGCCTGCGCACGGCGTCATAAAGCTCCACCGAGCGGGCCAGCCCGTCCGGACACAGCCGATCGATCCCCTCGATCCCCAGGGCATGGAGAAGCGCGTCCAGGGAGCCATGAAGCTCCACGGCGGCATCTTCACCGTAGCCGCGCGGCAGGGCAAATGGCAGAACCCTCCCCTCAAAGCGTTCGAGAACGTTCTCGCAGGCCGAACATCCCGTGGGAATAATAACACGCTCGCAGAATTCAAGGGCCTCTTCGATCGCCTCTCCCAAAGCCTGCGGTCCGCCGATTGTTTTCCCGAGGGCCTTTACCCTGAGGACCGTAATTCCAAACGCTGCAAGAATATCCTGCGGAACGGCGTCGCATACCGTACACACAAGCCTGTTCCCCGTTCTCTCCGCGTGGCCCCTCGCGATCAAATCGCTGTCGCCAAGCATTTCCCGCAGCGAATCAAGAATCTGTTCCATTTCCCCCTTCATCATTCGCCGCCACACCTGCCAATTTCCCTTTGCCCCGACGCCTCATAAAAAGGATCATCTCAGAGTCGGGTCATCGGTCAAATATAAATTAGGGCTTTTTTTTATGGCTGCTTTTACCCGGCGGTAATATACGCCGCCTTTTTAGGCGCTGAAAATTAACGGAATATCGATGAAAATGATTTGATGAAAATCAATGTTTTAACGACACTGCAGACGGCCCCTATGGGCCGCCACCTCATTCGCCCAGGAGCAGGCAATGCCTCAGTCAGCGCGTAAAAAGCCCCGAACCGGCCCGTACCTTTCCATCCTTCTTCCCCTGTACAACGAGGAGGAGAACATAAGGCCCCAGTACGAGGAAATTACCGCGGCCGTCGATGCCCTTAATATCGGTTATGAGATAATATTTGTCGATGACGGAAGCACCGACCGCTCGTTCGAAATACTCGAGTCCATAGCCAGGCGCGACAGGCGCGTCAAGCTCATCCAGTTTCGGCGCAATTTCGGACAGACGGCCGCCATGGCGGCCGGAATCGACCACTCCGGGGGGGAGATACTAATTTTTATGGACTCCGATCTCCAGAACGATCCCCGCGACATCGGACGCCTGCTTGAAAAGATCGAGGAGGGCTACGACGTAGTCAGCGGCTGGCGCAAGAACAGGAAGGACAACCTGTTCGTACGGACCATCCCTTCCAGGATCGCGAACCGCCTTATAGCCCGTGTAAGCGGGGTACGACTGCACGATCTTGGCTGTTCTTTGAAGGCGTACCGCGGAGAGGTGCTACGGCAGGTCAAGCTGTACGGCGAGATGCACCGCTTTATCCCGGTCCACGCCTCATGGGTGGGGGCGTCGATAACCGAAATCCCCGTAAATCACAATCCCCGTCTGCATGGCAAATCCAAATACGGGATAATCCGGACCTTCAAGGTCATCCTCGACCTCTTTACAGTGAAGTTCATGGGTTCCTTCGCCACCAAGCCCATATATGTTTTCGGCGGCGCCGGCATAGTTCTGTTGGCGGCCAGCCTTCTAAGCGGCGGCGCGGTGGTTCTAATGAAGCTTTTTCTGCGTCACAGCATGATTCGAAATCCGCTTCTCCTTCTCACGGTAATGTTCATCATCCTGAGCGCCATGTTCATAATGCTGGGCCTGCTCGCCGAGATCTCTATCCGGACCTATCACGAATCCCAGTCCATGTCTCCTTATCGCGTGCGAAAAAAAGTGAACTTCCCTTGAGAGGAAAACCGCGGTAAATCAAAGCCTGTTCCCGCGCCATGCGCAAACAAAAAGAGGGGCCTTTCGGCCCCTCTCCGCTTTTCCTAAACTATCGGCTTAATACATTCCGCCCATTCCGCCTCCGGGAGGCATAGGGGGCATACCCTTGTTCTCCTCGGGCTTGTCGGTAACCAGCACCTCGGTAGTGGCGAGCATGCTTGCCACCGAAGCCGCGTTCTGCAGCGCCGAGCGGACCACCTTGGCCGGGTCTATAATGCCCGCCTTCATGAGGTCTTCCCAGACCAGGGTCGAGGCGTTGAATCCTATGCCCTGCTTCTCGCCCTTCGCCTTTTCGACGATGACGGAACCCTCCGAGCCAGCGTTGTTCGCAATCTGCCTCATCGGCTCCTCTATGGCCTTCGAAACGATTTCGGCCCCTATCTTCTCGTCGCCCTCGAGCTTCCCAAGGAGCGCGTTAACGGCCTTCTGCGCGTAAAGCAGCGTAAGTCCGCCGCCGGGGACAATGCCTTCCTCGACCGCCGAACGGGTAGCCGACAGGGCGTCCTCGACTCGCGCCTTCTTCTCCTTAAGTTCGACCTCCGTCGCGGCGCCCACGTTGATTACCGCAACGCCGCCGGCAAGTTTGGCCAGACGCTCCTGGAGCTTTTCCTTGTCGTATTCGGAGGTGGTTTCCTCTATCTGCTTCTTGATTACGTTGATGCGCCCCTGGACCTCTTTCTGGTTTCCACCGCCCTCTATGATCGTGGTGTTCTCCTTGTCCACAATGATCTTCTTCGCCTTGCCGAGCATGTCAACCGTGGTGTTCTCGAGCTTCAGGCCAAGGTCCTCTGAAACTACCTGTCCCGCCGTAAGCACCGCTATGTCCTCCAGCATCGCCTTGCGCCTGTCACCGAAACCCGGCGCCTTGACGGCGACGCAGCTTATGGTCTTGCGAAGGGTGTTCACCACTATTGTGGCAAGCGCCTCCCCCTCCACCTCTTCGGCGATTATAAGAAGGGGCTTTCCGGCCTGGGCGACCTTTTCGAGAACGGGGAGAAGGTCCTTCATGGTCGCAATCTTTTTATCGTGAATCAGAATGTACGCGTTCTCGAGCACCGCTTCCATGTTTTCCGGATCGTTGACCATATAGGGGGAGATGTAGCCCCGGTCGAACTGCATCCCCTCGACCACTTCGAGGTTGGTGGTGATCGATTTGGCCTCTTCGACGGTGATTACGCCATCCTTGCCGACCTTTTCCATGGATTCCGCGATAAGATCGCCTATTTCGACGTCGTTATTGGCCGATATCGACGCAACCTGCGCGATCTCCTTTTTATCCTTGATCTCGCGCGCGGTATCCGCGATGAACTTTACGGTCGCTTCGACGGCCTTGTCCATTCCGCGCTTAAGACCCATAGGGTTCGCGCCGGCGGTAACGTTCTTCAGCGCCTCGCGATAGATGGAGGCCGCGAGTATGGTGGCGGTGGTGGTGCCGTCTCCGGCCACGTCGTTCGTTTTGGTGGCGACTTCCTTCACCATCTGGGCTCCCATGTTCTCGAAGCTGTCTTCCAGCTCGATCTCCTTTGCCACGGTAACGCCGTCCTTGGTTATTGTCGGGGAACCGAACTTCTTGTCGATAACGACATTCCGTCCACGGGGCCCCAGCGTAACGGTGACCGCGTTGCTGAGCTTCAACACCCCTTCGAGGATGGAACGCCGTGCTTCTTCGTTGTACTGCAACAGTTTAGCCATGTTAAACCTTCCTCTCGCGTGATAAAATTATTCAAGAATGGCAAGGATATCGTTTTCACGTACGATGAGATATTCCTTGTCATTGTGTTTAACCTCGGTGCCTGCGTATTTACCGTACAGCACTACATCACCGGGCTTTACATCCAGGGGAACGAGCTTGCCGTCTTCATAACGGCCTTTTCCGACGGAAATTACCTTGCCCTGCTGGGGCTTTTCCTTTGCCGTATCCGGGATAAAAAGGGCGCCTTGCTTCTGAAGCTCCTCCTCTATCACCTCGATAAGGACACGATCTCCCAATGGTTTGATAGCCACGATACTCCTCCTAATCGTTAATTGTTTTAGTAGACCGATGTAAACCCGGAGGGTCCCCTCGCCGCCTCGGCGGTTTTGGAGCCGGCGAACCGGAACTCCCGTCCCGTTTACACCAATCTATTGTTTCCGAACATACTTCCCGCGTCAGCGCAATTCCCAGCAGACGAACGGCCCATTGGACTGGCTTATTGGCTTTGGGGGATATACATCGAGCTGTTCTGACAACTTACGCTATTCTGACCGTCCATTGATGTCAAGATAATTATTAGCACTCATTTAGTCGAGTGCTAATAATTTATTAATATGCGATTTGGCCCGCTCAATCAAGCGTAATTAGGGATAATTAGAGGCATTTATCCTTAAATATGGATCAAAACAATGATATTCGCTATGTTTTTCAAATTGAGGAAATATTTTCCTTGCATAAATCGATTCAAAGGCGGAAATCCTCTGTAAAACGAACATCTATTCTATCCACCATGTCCCGAAAAACCAGAAGCTTGAGCATGGACCTTCCTGGATTGCTCAGCGTAAATGTATAGCCCCTGCGTCCATAACGCTCGACGAGCCGTATAATCGCCTGAAGTCCGCAATCGTCGATAATATCAACCCTTGAGAAATCCAGTACGATATGGCGCCTTGCGCCTTTTTTAAGCTTTTCGGCCAGCTCGTCATAATACGATCCATTGTTAAGGACAATCGCCTCGTCCAACTCGATCGTAAACGCGTTTTTGTCGAGCGTCTCACGCATGATGGGAATAATCCGATCTTCCGCCCCTTTTTTCCAGGAGGCGGACGTTCTCTATGACCATTTCCTTGTCGACGGCCTTGCACATATCATACATGGTCAGCGCCGCAACCGCAACCGCAGTCAGCGCCTCCATCTCCGCCCCGGTCCTGCCCTCCATCTTCACCTCGGACTCAATCCGGACACCCCCTTCTTCCTCGTCCACAGAGATACGAACATCGATATAGTGAAGCATCAGCGGATGGCAGAGCGGAATGAGGGAGGAGGTGTTCTTCGCCGCCATGATTCCGGCAAGCCTCGAGGCCTCGAACACGTTTCCTTTGGGAAGGAGGTTTCCGGCGATACTCCTTATGGTTTCCCGGCCCATCCTCACAAAACCGCCGGCACGGGCGCTCCTGGCGGTCACCGCCTTCGGCGAGACATCCACCATCCGCGCGCGGCCATCGGAGCCGTAATGGCTGAAATCCGCCATATTCAGTATTTATGGTCCTGGATAAACTGTATGACGAAGCTCAATATCCCCGAAAGGATGTAGATGGAGATCACCACGAACACGGCCCATTGCTTTAAAAAAACTATTAGAAGCACGATAATCGCGAAGAAAAGCGCGAGCCTGACCCTGTTATAACTCTTGAGAAGAGAGGCCTGCGGTTTGGAATACTTAAAGGTCGAGACCATTAAAAGCGCAACGATCACGAAGAAGGCTACAAACAACGGGCGTGGAATGTCGTCTCCGTGAAAACAGACCGGCACGAGCGCTATGATGATGCCGGCCACCGGGGACGGCAGGCCGCTAAAGGAGTTGGTCACATGGTTTACATTGAATCGGGCAAGACGGTACGCGGCGCAGATCGGGAATATGGAGGCGACAAAAATGCCAAGATCCACCGATTTTCCGAAAACGGGCACGAACATGCCGGAAAGATAAGCCTGATAGGCCAGGTATCCCGGGGCGACCCCGAAGGTCACACAATCGGCGAGAGAATCGAGTTCCGCGCCGATGGCGCTGTCCACCTTCAGGGCGCGGGCGAGCGGGCCATCCAGGCCGTCGAGAAGCGCTGCCCCCATTATCAACAGGCCCGCTATCAGGCAGCCCTGTGGGGTGCGAGTGCTCGCAAATATCACGGAAATAAAACCGCAGAGTAGGTTCCCCATCGTCAGGGAATTGGGCATCCACGCAAGATTCATGGCATCCCTTTCATTAGTGTGACATGGTCGGCCGTCCCCCTCGCCCGAATAATTCCGGGAAAAGCCGGGGGATAATCAAACAAGATGTGCGCTTTACAGAGGAAAGCAGGTTTGGCCGCCTGTCAATGAAAAAAAGCCTCCGGCTCGCCCCTACGCCTCAGAAGATCTCCCTCATGTATGAATAGAACTCCGCGTGCGAGGGGAAGACCCTGTCCGCGGTTTCGAGGTAAACTGGGGCCAGGGTGGTGGCTATGGCGAAACAGCGAAGCCCGGCGGCCCTGGCCGAACTAATGCCGAGAGGCGCGTTTTCCACGACGAGCGCCTTTTCCGGCGGGAAGCCAACATCATGCAGACCCTTTAGATAAGGCTCCGGGTGGGGTTTGCCGTTTTCAATGTCATCGACGGTAATCACGCTCCTGAAAAGCCCCATAAGCCCTGCGGGAAGCACATGGCCGACCGATCTTCTAAGCGAGCCCGTCACCAGACCAAGCACGACCCCTTTCCCGGCAAGGTATACGAGCATCTCCTCCATCCCGGGGAAGACATCGATTGGGCGTCGTTCGAAGAGCTCGTGCTTCCTTTCCTGAAGCAGCCTCATCTCATCCGGGGCGGGGACCCTCCCCCCCTTCGAGCGAAAGATATCGACGATTGAATCGATCCCCGACATTCCCTCCCTCAGGAAGATATCCTCCGCGGAGAGGCTGACTCCGTGTTCCGCGAACACGCGTATCCAGCAATCCGCATGGTGCCTCATGGAGTCTACGATGACCCCATCCATATCGAAAAGGATGGCGCCAAATCCGCCCTCTCGGGCCTTTTCAGCTACCTGCACTGTTCTTCCAGGCCGGAGATTTTTTCGCGTTCGTTTTCCGACTTGCGCAGCATCTCCCCGCGCCATTCGGGCGGCCCGGCCCCAAGGGCCTCCGCCATTGCGCTAAGACGCAGCGAATGGTTCATTTCATGCAGACGCAGGCGCCGCTCATGAAGCGAACCGCATTCGTAGGGCCCGCCCTCGCCGACGCCCCGCATCGCCTTTTCGGCCTCTTTTGTATAGTAAGCGGCGAGCTCCTTTTTCATCCGTTCATACATCACGGGATTTATCATCCGGTGTAGATCTATTCCCGCCAGCTCCGAGGGGTCTCGCTGCAGCATTTTTTGAAGCTCCTCGCGGGCCTCCTCGTATCGGTTCTCGTTCATCAGGCGGACAAACGCGTCCTGATAGGTTTCCCGAAAGCTTTGGGAAATGAGGAAACCCACCAGTACCGATGTAAGGGCCATGCCGATGGCGAAGGCCGTGCGGAACCTCTTGCGGAACCGGTAATACAGGATGACCGCCGGGATCAGAATATAAAATATTACCCTGGTGAGAGATTGCCATTTTTCCATAACTTGCCCGGTTTACTGTCGCGTCAATTTAGCGGCGATCGCCCTTTTTTCCCTGTGACGCGCCAGCGCGAGTTCTATTAACCTGTCTATAAGGGCCCGGTATTCCAGGCCGGCGGCTCCCCACAGCTTCGGGTACATGCTGATCGAGGTGAAGCCGGGAATGGTGTTTATTTCGTTGAGATAGTAATTTTTACCGCCCTTTTCCAGAAAAAAGTCCACACGCGCCATCCCGGTACAGCAAAGCGCCCGATATCCGCGGACCGCCGTGTCGCGTATGGAGTCCGAAAGCCCCTCCTCCAGGTCGGCGGGGACCCTAAGATCGGCCCCCTCGGGGTCTATGTACTTGGCCTCATACGAATAAAACTCATGGCGCGGTATCACCTCGCCCAGCGGGGACGAGGCCGCGTCTTCGTTTCCCAGCACGGAGCACTCTATCTCACGGCAATCGACCGCCTTTTCCATCATTATCCTCGTGTCGAAGTCAAAGGCCCTCTCGACCGCCTCGCCAAGAGCGGCCCTCTCCTTGACCTTTCGCACGCCGACCGAGGAGCCCGCGTTCACCGGTTTTACGAAAAGGGGAAACCCGAGCTCCGAAATGGCGCGTTCGGCTATGCTCGCCGCGCCGCCCTCCCACTCGCGTCTGTTAACGGTTATCCAGGGGACGACGCGTATTCCCGCGTCGCGAAGCAGGCGTTTGGCCGCGTCCTTGTCCATTCCAACGGCCGAGCCTATAACGTCGGCGCCCACATAGGGCACCATCGCAAGCTCCAGCAGCCCCTGGAGCGTGCCGTCCTCGCCAAAGGTCCCGTGAAGGACCGGAAACACCAGGTCCACATACCGCCGGCCGCCGGACTCGATGTCGTACAGCCACAGCCTTCCATCATTTTCGAAATGGTTTACAAGCCACAGGCCGTTCTTTTTTATATCGAGGACCTTTCCGAAGTCCCGGTCCTCCATTATCCTTGCGGGTTCTTGGGGATACCACCTTCCGTCATAGTCTATGCCTATGGCGAGTACATCATATCTGGAGCGGTCGATCGCCGAATACACCGAGGCTGCGGAACAACGCGACACCTCGTGTTCGCCCGAACGCCCGCCATAGAGAATGCCGACCCGCGTCATTAATCGTCACTCCAGAAACTCGGCGTGGATGACCTTGGAGGCCAGCTCCATGTACTTGGCGTCGACCACGCACGAGATGCCGATCTCAGAGGTCGATATCATATCGATATTCACCCCGTGGTCGGCGAGCGCCTTGAATACACGGGCGGCCACCCCGTAGCCGGACATCATCCCCACGCCAATCGCGGACACAATGGCAATGTCCTCCTTGTAATCCACCTTGGTTCCGCCAAGCTCCTCCCTCAAATCCTCGCATATCTCGAGCGCCTTTTTAAGATCGCTCTTAAGCACCGTTAGCGAGATCGAGGCGATGCCGTCGTGCCCCGTGGACTGAACGATCATGTTCACCGAAATCCTGTTTTCCCCGAGCTTCCCGAAAAGAGCGGCGGCTATTCCGGGGCGGTCGGGGATGTTGCGAATGGTTAACTTTGCCTCGTCGGCCTTGTGAGTTACGCCGCTTATAACGAATTTTTCCATCATCTCTTCCATTGGCATGACGATTGTCCCCTCTTCATTATTTAGGCTGGACCGAACGTGCAGCCGCACGTTGTATTTCTTGGCGAACTCCACGGATCTTGGATGCAGCACCTTCGCGCCAAGCCTTGCAAGCTCCAGCATCTCGTCGTAGCTGATCTCCGGAAGCTTGCGCGGGTTCTGTATGACCCGCGGGTCCGCGGTGTACACCCCGTCCACGTCCGTATAGATCTCGCAGGTCCTTGTCTTTAAGGCCGCGGCGAGCGCCACTGCGGAGGTGTCCGAGCCGCCGCGCCCAAGGGTGGTGATGTTCTCGTCGGCGTCAACGCCCTGGAAACCGGCCACTATAACCACCTTGTTCTCGCGCAGGGAGGAGAGTATTCTCTCCGTGGCTATGCTCGTTATGCGCGCGTTGGAATGATTGCCGTCGGTGAGCATCCGTATCTGCGAACCCGTAAACGAGATCGCGCCCACCCCCGTCTCATGGAGCGCCATGGCGAGCATGGCTATCGAAACCTGCTCGCCGGTGGCAAGCAGCATGTCCATCTCGCGCTTCGACGGATTGGCGCTTATCTCCGAAGCGAGCTTTATAAGCCCGTCGGTGGTCTTGCCCATGGCGGAGACCACCACCACGACCGAATAGCCGCCGTTAACATAGGACTTAATGCGCTCGGCTACCGCCTTTATCCGCTCGGCCGTGGCGACGGAGCTCCCGCCGTATTTCTGGACTATTATTTTAAGATCGGACATGGCTTTCCTCGATTATCGTCTGCAATGCCGTAATGAACCATCAAGCGCTATTATCGGCCGCCGTACATTTGCACAACAATTATTCGAAAGGGGATAAAAATAATTTAAACCTTCATTAAAAAAAGCGGAAAAAACTCATCCCCGGGGAAGGTGCATGCCCGAATCAATATGAATATAAAACTATGAATAGCGTCAAAAACATCTCCCTAAGGGGTTGGAATCGTGACAGTCGAGCCGGCGTCACTTTCCGATATCTCCACTGTTCCACCAATTAAAGTAAAATTTTCCCCACCAACCTTGCCCGGCAAATCCGATGCGGCAGGATCACCTGTCCAATAATACGCCTTATAGCTTCGCCCAACAGGCACATTGCTGAAAGAGAAATTACCAGAGGCATCAGAATAAGTAACCAACGACGGTATCCGGAAGGCGTTGCAAGCGTCATTATAGGCCTCCCAGGGCCCGGCGT
>MVZN01000043.1 GCA_002069125.1 Spirochaetes bacterium ADurb.BinA120 | reverse complement strand
CGCCGACGGCACCGGGCCTGTAAACATCACCAACCATTCTGAAAACGACAGCGCCCCATCGTGGTCGCCCGACGGACGGCGGATCGCGTTCGTCAGCGATCGAGACGGCAACCAGGAAATCTATATAATGAACGCCGACGGCACCGGGCCTGTAAACATCACCAACCATTCTGAAAACGACAGCGCCCCATCGTGGTCGCCCGACGGCCGGTTCATTGCCTTCGAGACGAGGAGGGACGGGAACAGCGAGATATACGTGATGAGGGCCGACGGCGGCATGCCAACCAATATAACGAACACCGCGTCGCCCTTCGACGAGTCGCGCCCATCGTGGTCGCCCGACGGCGAGCGCATAGTGTTCTCGGGGCAGACGGTCCCCGGCCAGCGGAACATCTACTCCATAAGGCCCGACGGTACCGACCGCAGGGCCCTTACGGGAGTGATCGAGGACGAGGACTATCCCTGCTTCCAGGGCAAGCCGCGCTGAAAACGATACGCGGCCGCCGAGGGGCCGCTTACTGAGCACCCTTCAACGCTGCGTCGCTCTCCGGCCCGATAACCGCCTCCAGCACGGTGGCCATCTCTTCTATATTGTAAGGCTTTGCTACGACCCCGGAGAAGCCGTGCGTCTGGAAGTCCGACATGACCGGGTCGTTCGAGTAGCCGCTCGAAACCACCGCGCGTATGTCCGCGTCCATGGCGGCGAGCTTTCGCAAAGTATCCAGCCCGCCCGGTCCGCCGGGTATGGTGAGGTCGAGTATCACGGCGTCGTACCGCTCTCCCGTGTTGAGGGAGCTTTCATACAGCATTACCGCCTGGTTGCCGTCCGTTGCGGTCTCGACGGCGTATCCGAGCGTCGTTAGCATCCTTAGGCCGACCTCGAGCACCGACTCGTCGTCGTCCATAATCAGCACTCTTCCATTATAACGGTGCGACGACTTTCGGGCCGGTTCGGTCTTTTGGGGGCTTTCGTCCGTTGCTGGGAGGAGGAGCGTGAAAACGCTGCCATGGCCCGCCGTGGAGCGCACTTCGATATGCCCGCCATGCCTGTTTATAATGGAATAGGAGATTGTAAGGCCCAGCCCGCTTCCCCTCTGCTTGGTGGTGAAATAAGGATCGAATATTCGCGACAGCAATTCGGCGGGGATTCCGATTCCCCGGTCCTCGATTTCGATTTCGAGATACTTGCCGGGGCCAAGGGGCGCCGTCGAATTGTCGGCGGATATGAGCCTGTTTCGCGCGCGTACACTAAGCGTGCCGTCGGCAGGCATGGCCTGCTGGGCGTTTATGGCCAGGTTGTTGAATACCTGGCCGATCTGGCCCGGGTCCACATGGGCGGGCCAAAGCCCCTTCTCGATTTCGAACTCTGGCCTGATGTTCGAACCGCTCAAGGTGAACCTTACAGTCTCCACGAGGAGCTCGTCAATGGAAGTTACCTTCTTGATGGGGGAGCCTCCGCGCGAGAACGTGAGAAGCTGCTGGGTCAGGTCGCGGGCCTTGAACGAGGCCATCTCCGCCTCCTTAAGCAGGCGGTCCGCGGCCCCGCCGTCAGCGATCTGTATTCTGGCCAGGGAGATGTTGCCGGTTATCACCGTCAGTATATTGTTGAAGTCGTGGGCCAGGCCCCCGGCAAGCACCCCGAGCGATTCGAGCCTCTGGGAGCGGGCGAGCTCCTCCTCGGCGCGTTTTCGGTCGGAAATATCGAAAAAGGTCCCTATGACGGCGGGCATTTTGGCGTAGGTTATCGTGGAAAAGGAGAGGTCTATCCAGACGTCGTTTCCCTCGCGGGTCCTAATTTTAAACTCATGGCGGGGCGGCGCCCCCTCCGCTGCGGGCCGCCGCGCAAAGCGGTCTCTCGTGAAGGATAAAAAATCGGGATGGATGAGCCGTTCGAAATCCTCCATCGAGAGGATCTCGCTTAGGGAATAGCCTGTGATCATCTCCATTGCGGGATTGGCGTATACAAAACGGCCCTTTTTCCAGATAAAGATGCCCGAGGCGGTGGTCTCGGCCATGGCGCGAAATTTCTCCTCGCTGTCGCGCAGGGCCTCCTTCGTGCGGTTTATGATGCTCGCATCTACGAGCACCCCGCGAAAACCGACGAGCTTTTCGTCGCGTATGGTGGGCACCGAGTGCAGGACCGCCGGGAAGACGGACCCGTCGTTTCGCTTGATGAGGTATTCGACCGGCCCGATCTTCTCTCCGGCAAGCATGCGGCCGAAATCTACCGCGGCGCGTTCGAGGTCGCGAGGATCGACCATGGTGAAGACGTTAAGTCCCTTTTCGAGGGCGTTCGGGGGGTATCCGAAGACCCTATACGCGGTCGCGTTGGCAAAGAGAAGGTTGCCCATTAGGTCGATCTCGTAAACGGATTCGGGAAGGGAATCGGCAAGCTCCTTGTGGCGGCGTTGGATCCGCGCGACGGCCGCTCCGGTCTCCCCGCCGACGGCCTGGAGGATGTCCCGCTCTTCGGGGCTGAATCGGCGGGGCGTTTTACACGAAAGGTTAAGGGAGCCGATCGCGCGCTCACCGTAGACGAGGGGCAGGGCCGCAATGGCCCCTATGCCGTAGGTTTTGGCCCATTCGGGCTTGAATTCCACCACGTCCTCTATGAACAGCGGCTTTTCCCCGGTGAGGAGGTCCCTTACGAGACTGTCGTCCATGCGATATTCCTGAACCTCGGAGACGAGTCTGTCCGGAAGGCCGCGATGTATATGGAGCTTAAGCGTCCCGCTTTTTTTGTCGAGGAGGTAGATTCCGCCCGCGTCGAATTCGACAACCTCCAGGGTCGAGTCGAGAATGGATTCGAGAAGCGAGGCCATATCAACCGCCCGATTGGCGGCGATGATAATCCGATACAGTATTTCGATCTTTCGATTGGTCTCTGACATTGAAACTCTGCTAAGTCGCAGGATCGGTGGACACCCCGGTGTCCGAAATATGTGGATATTATAGCGCTCTTTTTACCGGGTCAAGGAGCATTTTTGCGGTTTCGCGCCCGATTTTCGGGCAGTATAAACTGATTGACATTGCGCCGTCGCGCGTTAATCAGACATCGCATGGAGTTTAAAATTTTAGCGCGCGATGGGCGCACCTGGGCCAGAAGGGGCGAAATTATCACTTTGCGGGGCGTGGTGCGCACCCCGGTATTCATGCCCGTAGCGACGCGTGCCGCGATAAGGGCCCTTGGCCTGCGCGAGCTCGAGGAGATTGGCTTCGATATCATCCTCTCCAACACCTATCATCTCCATCTTAGACCGGGCGCCGCGGTTCTGGAAAAGGCCGGAGGGCTTCACGGCTTTATGAACTGGACACGTCCCATACTTACCGATTCAGGAGGCTTTCAGGTGTTTTCCCTGTCCTCCCTGCGAAAGTTGTACGATCATGGCGTTGAATTCAGATCGCATATCGACGGCTCGTCGCATCTATTTACGCCCAGGGCGGTTTTGGACATCCAGCGGGTCATAGGTTCGGATATAATGATGGTGCTGGACCACTGCGCCGAGTACCCGGTTTCCGAAAGCGAGGCCGGGCAGGCCGTGGAGCGCACGGTTGCCTGGGCCGCGGATTCCTACGGATACTGGCGGGAGCGGTTCGATGCCGAACGGCAGGCCCTTTTTGCGATAGTCCAGGGCAGCGTGTTCGCAAACTTGAGGACGGAATGCGCCGATCGTCTGTGCGAGATGGATTTTCCCGGCTTTGCCATAGGCGGGCTCTCGGTAGGCGAGCCGAAGGAGCTATACAGGGAGATGACGGCCGTCACCCTGTCCCGCCTGCCGGAGGAGAAGCCGCGCTACATGATGGGGGTCGGCAGCCCGCTCGAGATCCTCGACGCCATCGAGCTCGGCGTGGATATGTTCGACTGCGTCATGCCAACCCGTATCGCGCGCAATGGTACGCTGTACACCTCGTCGGGAAGGGTCAATATAAAGGCCGCCCGGTACGAGGAGGATTTCGGACCCCTCGATGCGCGTTGTTCCTGTTATGTCTGCCGGAACTTCAGCAGGGCATATCTCAGGCACCTTTTCCGGGCTGGAGAGATAGCGGCCCTGATATACAATACATATCATAATCTATTTTTTATGAAAAATTTTATGAACCAAATACGGTCTTCAATCGATACCGGAAACTTCCCCGAGACCGCACGGAGGTGGCGCTCGGCCTTCGAGGCCGATTGAACGATTATTTTAGGGGCTGCCGGAATTATTTCTATTGACACGCGATTAAAAAGCAAATAGTATAAGGGGCTGTTCCGGTTCCGGCTTCAGCAAGGGCAATTTCAGGAAGGAGCGAGCGCACATGGACATTACCAAGCGTACAAAGGGCGAGGTCGTTGTGCTTGACATAGCGGGCGAAATAGACCTGTACAACGCGCCGGAGATCAAGGATATCATAAATAAACTGATTGAGGAACAGCGTTACAACGTGATAATCAACCTGGAGAAGGTTTCGTACATTGACTCGTCGGGCATCGGCGCGCTGATTTCGAGCCTTTCAAATCTAAAGAAATACCAGGGGGGCCTTAAAATCATCAACGTCTATGCCTCCGTCAGGAAGGTATTCGAGCTCACCAAGCTGACCTCCTTTTTCGACATTTTCGATTCCGAAGAGGACGCCCTGGAGTCGTTCAATAAATAGCTCGCATAACCAGATACCTGGCCGGGCTTTAGGATTAAGCCGTCCGCCCGGACGGTCCGGATAAAAATAATGGATGGGGATCAATTATGAAAAGTGCACGAAAAACCGCGGCCTCAATCGTGACCATCGTCGTCGCCGCGCTGTCGTTTGGCTGCGGCGATCCGATACCCGTTCGCGAGATGTCGCTGGCGCGAATGGAGATTACCAGGGCCGAGTCGGTGAGGGCCGATAAATACGCCCCTGCCGAGCTGGGGGAGGCCAGGAAGCTGCTTTTGGGCACCCACGAACTTATAAAGGGCGATGAGCTCGAAAAGGCGAAACAGGGAGCCCTGGACTCCTTTGCCAAGGCCCGGGAGGCCTACGAAAAGTCCCTGCCCCTCCTGGCCAGGGATACCATGGAGATTGCCGAGAAGAGCCTTGGGGAGGCCGACGAGGCCAATGCCGATATGCTCGCCAGGGACGAGTTCGAAAAGGCCCAGGCGGCCTTCAAGACGGCCGGCGACAGCTTTGAAAGCAAGAAATACTACGAGGCATATCAGGCGGCCCTCGAGGCCGACAAGCTCGCCAAGAGCGCGCGCAATTCGGCGCTCGGCAAGCGCGCGGTCCTCAAGGAGGCCATTGCCGAGGTCGATTCGGTGATAGCCGAGGCCGTAAAGTTGAACGCCCGCACGCATTCCCCGGAAAAGCTTAAAACGGCCGAGGAGAGCAACCGCGCCGCAGCCGAGGCGTTGGATGGGCTCCAGCTCAAAAAAGGGTTTGCGGCCGTGGCGGTCGCGAAAACGAACGCGGACGAGGCCTATCTCGACGCGCTGAAGGGATCGTCGGCCGACGATCTTGCGGCCGCGACGGCGGCCGTCGACAAGGCCGGCAAGTCCAAAGGCGCGGCGTTCGCCAAAGACGAGCTTTCGGCGTCCCGGGAGTCCCTCGCCAGGGCCAGGGAGGCGCACGACGATGGACGATATCGGGAGTCGATGGCGCTCTCCGCCGAGGCGAAGCGTCTGGCCGCGTCGGTTGCGGGCGCCCGGAAAGCGGGTAAGCTTGCCGCCGGAGGCGAGAAGGACGCGGAGGAGGCGGGTGATGGGGAGTTTAAGACCTACAGGGTCAAGTACAACCCCTCGCGCCGCGATTGCCTGTGGAGGATAGCCGAAAGACAATACGGCAATCCGAGGCTATGGACGCGGATCTATGAAGCGAACCGGGATACAATAAAGAACCCGAACTTGATAAGGCCGGGGCAGGCAATCAAGATTCCCGTACTCACTCCGGTGAAGGGGAAGCCGAAATCCTCCGAGGATAAGCTCATCGAGCAGAGCGCCATACGCATGGAGGCGGCGCCCGACGAGGACGCTCCCAAAGACGACCCGGGCGTCGATGAGGACCCCTCGGGCGATCAACCGGGTGAGGTCGTTCCCCCGGATGATACGGGCGACGAAGTTCCGCTCGAGGAATAGATGTAGACGCCGGCACTCCGGGCGTTTAAAATCCCCCGCCACAAGCGGGGGATTTTTATAAATGTAACAATTCGACCGGGATAATTCCTGATATGATCGAAACAGATAATTCGATATCCCAATTCCAGGCGTTGAAGGCGTATTCCCATGAAAAATATATAGATCCGCCGCGACAAGGCCGCCGAACGAGAGGTGTGAAGATGGATTATACCGAGATAGAGAGGCTGACGGAGCGGGTCAGGGAGGCGGGGCAATTCGCCTCACGGATCAGGGAGGAAATCGGAAAGATAATCCTTGGGCAGGAGCGCCTGATCGAACGGATCATTATCGCGTTCATATCGGGCGGACACGTGCTTTTAGAGGGTCTGCCGGGCCTGGCCAAGACCCTAACGGTACGCGCCTTCGCCCGTTGCGTGGACGCCTCGTTCCACCGCATCCAGTTCACGCCGGATCTGCTTCCCGCGGACCTTGTCGGTACGAGGATATACAATCCCAGGGAGCTCGACTTCTTCACGCGAAGGGGGCCCGTATTCACGAATATTCTTCTTGCCGACGAGGTTAACCGCGCGCCGGCGAAGGTGCAGTCGGCCCTTCTGCAGGCGATGGAGGAGCGCGCCGTAACCATCGGCGAGGAGACCCATCCTCTTCCCTCTCCCTTCATGGTGCTCGCGACGCAGAACCCCATAGAGCAGGAGGGTACCTATCCCCTCCCCGAGGCGCAGGTCGACCGCTTTTTCATGAAATGCATTGTAGGCTATCCGGGAGAGGATGAGGAAAGGGAGCTTTTACGCCGTTACGGGGAGATCGATCCCGCGAGGGTGGAGACCGTGGTCGATGCAGAGGCGCTTGCCGGGACGGCCTCCCTTGTGGGAAGCATCTATGTTGATGAGAGGCTGCTCGAATATATGGTGAACGTGGTGCGCGAGACCAGGAATGCGAAAAGTGCGGCTCTTAAGGGGCTTGTCGAATTTGGGGCGAGCCCGCGCGCGTCCATCGCGCTCATGAAGGCCTCGCGCTGCATGGCCTTTCTGCGCGGGCGGGGCTACGTGACGCCGGACGACATAAAGGACGTGGGGGCCGATGTTCTGCGCCACCGGATCGTTCTGACCTATGAGGCCGAGGCTTCGCGCGTAACGGTCGAGGATGTAGTGAGGACCGTTTTCGACTCGGTGGAGGTCCCGTAAATGGACCCTGCCGAACAGGCTCTTTTCCGAAGACTCCGCATACGCACCTTAAGGAGGGTGGACGCGCTGTTCGCCGGGGAGTATCATTCCGCCTTTCGCGGCTACGGGCTTCTCTTCGACGGGGTGCGGGAGTACCTGTACGGAGACGACATCCGCACCATCGACTGGAACGTGTCGGCCCGCACGAACCATCTGTATGTAAAGGAGTTCATAGAGGAGCGCGAACTTTCGGTGGTGCTTGCGGTGGACGTGTCGGCCTCGATCGATTACGGAACGGTCCGAAAAAAAAGGGAACCGCTTTTGGAGGCCATTGTACTCCTGTTGTACCTGGCGCGCGTAAACAACGACAGGGTTTCGGCCCTGCTGTTTACCGACAGGGTCGAAGAATACCTCCCCCCGCGCAAGGGGCGCGGGGCGGGTTACGCCCTGTACGAGAAAATCGCGGGCCTAAATCCCTCGGGGCGCTCCACCGACATCTCCGTCGCGACGGAATTTTTGGGAAAGGTTTTAAAGAAACGAAGCGTCATATTCGTCATGTCGGACTTTCTGGACTGCGGAGACCACCGTGCGGGCTTAAGGCAGCTCGCCAGAAGGCACGATGTCGTACCGGTGGTGCTTTCGGACCCGGCCGAGAGGTCGGCCCGATACATGGGGCTTTCGGAATTCGTGGATATGGAGACCGGAAGGCGCGTTCTAACCGAGACGGTCGATTCGAAGACGCCCGCGCCGGATCTTGAGGGTTTCGAAACCATCGAGCTCGGCACCGAATTGCCGGCGGGTGGGGCCGTGCTCGAATTTCTTAAAAGGCGTGCGAGGGCCAAAAGGCCTGGTCTTCGAGCGGGGTGAGATGCGAATAACCGGGTCCATATCGCTTGCCTGCCTGTTATACGCATTCGTAGCGCCAGGCCCAGCCCGCGCCCTTGAATATTACCCGCTGGTTGCCGCAGTGGTACGGCCCGAAAAGGCCTCCGTCGGTTCACGCCTGGAGTATGTGCTAAGGGTGAGCGGCGAGCGCCTGGACGACATCGAGATAGTCCCGCCTGATGCGCGCGAATTCATCCCCCCTCCCCGGATGGGGCCCGGCGCGGCCCCGCCGGCCTCGGCCGCGGTGCCCCTCTATGTCATCCAATCCGTGGAGCGCAAGGAGGAATCGCACGAAAGAAAGCGTTCGGTCTCGTTGATCATGGGCATCGTGTATTACCGGGCCGGCCGGCATCCCCTTCCGGCAATCGAGATCCGCGGCGCCGACGGTATCGAAATAGGCTATAAGATACCGGAGGTCCAGATCGAGGCCCGGAATCCCGCCGGGGAATTTCAGGAGATCGAGCCTCCGCTGGAGCTTGGAGGCAATTACTACAGGATGCTCGCCCTTGCGGCCGTAATGGGCCTGCTGGCCGCCGGAGGCTATCTTCTGTTTCGCCGCCAGGAGGGCCGCAGGACGAAGGCCGCCATTCCCGCAACGCCCGAAACGCCCCCTCTCGACGAGTTCCTCGCGAGCATGCAGGCAATCCGCCTGCGTATACGCACGCAGGAGGTGGATGCCGGGGAATACGTGCTGGAGGCCTCCCGCCTCTTTCGCGTGTATCTTTCGCGGCTCATCGGCATCAATGGAATGGAAATGACAAGCCTCGAGCTCGCCGCCTCGCTCGAGGGGCGACTGGGCGAGGCCGCGCGCTCGCGCCTAGGGGACGACTTCGATCGCGTCACAGGCCTCTGGGACATCGCGAAGTTCGCTGAGTTCGCGCCCTCCGCCTCCTCGCTTGGCGAGAACCTCGAACTGGCCATGGAGCTGGGACGAAGAATAGCACGGGAGGCGCGCCGTGCCGGGCTTTGACTTTAAGGACCCTCTGTTTCTGTTGCTGCTTATTCCCCTGGCCGCCGCGGCCGCCCTTTATCTACGCCTGCGCATGGGCGAACGCGGGGCGGCCATTGCGCTCTCCTCCGTGAGGCTGGCCGGTCACCGGCCATCGATAAGGACAGCCGCCTATCCCTATCTCCCTTTGCTTCGTTTCGCCTCGGTGTTTCTTCTCATTCTTGCGCTCGCCCGCCCGGGCAAGAGCGTCGAAGCCACCGGCATAAGGACGCCCGGCATCGACATAATGCTTGCCCTGGACGTCTCCGATTCCATGAAGGGCGAGGATTTCGAGCCGGACAACCGGCTGGGCGTTGCGAAGCGCGTTATACGGGATTTCATAGCGCGAAGGCCGAACGACCGGGTGGGCCTTGTCGTGTTTTCGGGCGATGCCTATCTGCACTGTCCGCTGACGATGGACCATTCGGTGGTGCTCGACCTCGTCGACGAGCTCGATTTCGACACGGTGGAGGAGGAGGGGACCGCCATAGGCGAGGCCCTGGCGCTGGCCGCCTCCAGGATGCCGGAAGGCGGGGCGAAGAGCCGCATCATCCTCCTCCTTACCGACGGGATGAACAACCGCGGGAGCATCGACCCGGAGACGGCCGCGGCCCTTTGCGCCGGAGCCGGCATACGGGTGTATCCGGTCGGCATAGGGCGCGAAGGGCGCGTGCCGTATCCGTCCGGCGGGGGGATTTTCCGCTCCACCCGCTATCTCCTCAACCACTTCGATGAAAAATCCCTGCGCGCCGTCGCCGATCTCTCGGGGGGCGTGTTCTACCGGGCGGAGTCGACGGGCGTCCTGTGGGACAGGGTGCGCGACATCGACAGGCTCGAAAAGAGCGATATCGAGACGAAGGTTTACCGGGAGTTTTATGACGGCTTTCAGTTTTTCCTGGCGGCGGCGATGGCGCTGTTCTTCCTCGAGATATTGCTCCGCTCGGCCATTTTCCGGAAGGTGCCCTGATGGATTTCGCCAATTTCCGGTATTTGGCGTATGTGCTCGCGGCGGGCGCGGTCGTTCTCTTCTTCTTCGCCGCCTATCTGCTCCACAGGCGCCGTATACTGAAGGGCATCGCCCGCGATGCGAGCCTGCGTTCCGTCCTGCTCTTTTCATCGCCCCCGGTGCGGGCGGGCAGGGCCATTCTCGTCGCGGTGTGCGTGGCCCTGTTCTGCCTCACGGTGCTCAGGCCGAGATGGGGCGAGTCGGCGCGCGAGCTTAGGATCGAAGGGGTCGATGTGCTGTTCGCGCTCGACGTTTCAAGAAGCATGCTCTCGCGCGACGTGAGGCCCTCCAGGCTCGCCCGTGCGAAGGAGGCCATACGGCTTGTCGCCGCCTCGCCCGGAGTCGGGAGGGCCGGAATGGTCCTCTTCGCCGGGGACGCTTTTTTGCAGTGCCCGCTTACGGAGGACATAGGAGCATTTTTGATGTTCCTCGATTCGGCGGGAACGGATTCCGTACGCCGCCAGGGAACGGACATGGGGCGCGCACTGGAGGCGGCCGGAAAGGTGTTCCGGAAAAGGCGCCCGACATCGAGGATGCTAATACTGATCTCCGATGGAGAGGACCATGAGGGACGCGCCGTAGACGGGGCCGACAGCCTGAGCGAGCTCGGCGTCGCGGTTTATGCCGTCGGCGTCGGGACAGCGGCCGGAGAGGCTGTTCCGCTGGACGAGGGCTCCGGCGAATACATGCGCGGCGACGACGGCGACCCTGTAAAGAGCGCTTTAAACGCGGCGGTGCTCGAGAGAATCGCCGGGCGTACCGGGGGCGAGCATCTGGATATAAGCGCCGACCTCTCCGACGCGTACCGCCTCATTCGCCTGGTGGGCGAAAAGGAGAGCCTGACCCACGGCAGCCGTATCGTAAACGAGAGGGTGGAGCGCTACCAGTTGTTCGCGCTGGCGCTGGTCTTCCTTCTGTCCTTTGAGATCATGCTTCCGGAAGGAGGACGCTTTCGCTTCGGGGGCCGTACGGGCCTTAAAGTCGGCGTTCGGCGCAAACGCCACATGGCGCCGCTTGCGGCTCTCTTGTTGGGCCTCGTGTTCATTTCGTGGCTGGACCCCTTTCGGGACGAGGTAAGGGAGGGCAACCGGCTTTATGAAAAGGGCGACTATCGCGGGGCCGAGGAGCGCTACGGCGCGGCCGAAAGGTACGCGCCGCGCGAAAGGGACCGCGACAGGCTGCGCTTCAACCACGGTGACGCCCTCTATATGCGGGGCGATTACGACGGGGCGCTGGAACAATTCAGGGGCGCTCTTAGGGCGGGAGACGGCGAAACCCAGAAAAAGGCGCTCTTTAACGCGGGCAATGCCTATCTTAAAAAAGGGGATTACCGAGCTGCGGCTGGGGCCTATATCGATGCGCTTAAAATAGACCCTGAATACGAGCCCGCCAAAAAAAACCTGGAGCATATGCTGCGGGACGATAGGAACGAGAACAGTGAAAAAGGCGGGACCGAAAATCGCTCGGATGGCGACAGGGGCAAAAGAGGAGGGAATGACGATGATGGCGCCTCCCAAGGAGATGGTGGCAAACGCCCGGCCGACAAGGGGGCCGGCAGGAAAGGCTCCATCAGCCCGGAGCAGGCGAGGAGCCTGCTGGAATCGATGAGGAACAAGCCGGTGCGCAGGTTCCGGGGAGAAGGAGATGGACGGCGTGAGCTCGACAAACAGTGGTAGGGCGGCGCGCGCGAGGAGCGCGGCATGGAAACTGGCGGCATGCTGTTTGATTCTGAGCGCGGACGCGATTCCGGCCTTTGGACTGTCGGCGAGCGTTGATATAGAGCCGGCCCGCGTTCGGGTGGGGGAGCCGGCGACTCTTTCGATCAGGATCGATGGCGGCGGCGCGCCGGAGGGGGTATCGATTCCCGAGATCGATGGGTTGTCGATGGAATTCTCCGGCACGAGGCGGAGCTTCCAGTTTATAAACGGCCGGATCAGTTCGGAGACGGCGCTGACTTACAGGCTCGTTCCCCTGCGGGCCGGTAGCTTTACCATCCCTCCGCTGTCCCTAAGGCGCGGTTCGGAGACGGCAAGCACGAAGCCGCTGGGCTTTACGGCATACGAAGGAAGCCCGCGTTCCGCGCGCTCCGGCGGGATGCTTGGCGGGCTGGTGCTTGTCTCCAGGCGGAACATAGTAACCGGAGAGCCTGTCCTGTTGAGGTATTACCTCGTTCATGGCGGAATCGAATTTACCCGGGCCCCTGTTTTCGAGGAGATGCCCGCGGCGAAGGGCTTTCTGATCAAACAGATCGATGAGATGCTTCCTGGCGAGGCGGTGCGTGCGGGCGGAGGAGAGTTCACCAGGACGCACCTCGCCACCTTCGCCGCGATACCCCTGGAGGCCGGACACTTTGCCCTTGGAGGGGGCTCGATAAGCATTACCGTGTCCGAGCCTGATCCGGGATCGTTTTTCCCCTTCGTGATGCCGGCCTCGCGTCGCGTAAGCTTCGACACCGCTCCGGTTTCGGTAGCCCCGCTTCCGGCGAGCGGAAGGCCCGAGGGTTTTCGAGGTGATGTTGGAGATTTTACCATAAAGGCCGAGATGGCCGAGGGCGACAACCCCGCTTTCAGTGAGCGCCGTATAACGGTAACGGTTGCCGGAAGCGGCAATCTCCTTTCCATGAGCCCCGTCGGCTTGCAGGCGGTTTCGGGTCTGACCATTATAGGCGGAGGTGATGAGCTCCGGCTTTCGGCGGTCGACGGGACAACAGGAGGGGAGAGGCGCTTTATGTACACCGTAATTCCCGAAAGGGCCGGCGCCTTCGTTCTTCCGGGCCCCCGGCTCTCATTCTACAACCCGGCCTCGGGGCGATATGAACTTGCGCGCGGTTCCGACATCCATTTCGAGGCCGCTTTCGGCGGAAGATCGCGGAAGAAAACACCCGGCGGCCAAACGGAAACGGGCCCGAGCGCGCTCGAATTCGATCCGCTGCCGCTTCTTGGAATCGCGCTTGTCGCTGCGGGCGGCGTGGCGGGCCTCCTGTGGTGGCGGCGCAGGGAGGCCGGGGGCGGTGCAGCGCCCGTTGCGAGCGATACGCCGGACGGGCCTGTCCGAACGCGCCCCGCGGACCTCCGTACGGATCTGGCCAGCGCCGTGCGGCGCAGGGACGCGGAGGGCTTTCTTAAAATCGCCGAGAGGATGTTGAAAGAGGCGAAACGCGCCGGACGCGAAGAGGCGGCACCGGGCCTGGAAGAGCTTGGACGGGAGATCGGGCAGTACCGCTACGCGGGAAGACCGTTATCCGACGCGGAGATGGATGATCTGTACAGAAGGATCAGGGAGATCGGGCGGCGTGACGGGCCTTCGTCCATCGCCTAACGGAGCTTCGCCGCCTCCCACAGCCCGTCCAGTTCGGCGGGCGACATGTCCTCGAGCTTCCTTCCCAGGGCGGCGGCGTCGTTTTCGAGCGAACGGAAGCGATCGATGAATTTATTTACCGTGCGGTTCAACGCGTCCTCGGCGTTGATGCCGAAAAAGCGCGCGATGTTGACCATGGTGAATAGGATGTCGCCCATTTCGTCCTCCATGCGGTCGAGGCCGCCTTCGGCCTCGCCGGACGCGAGCGCCTCCTTGAACTCGGCGACCTCCTCGTCGAGCTTGGCGACGATGTCCTCGGCCTTCTCCCAGTCGAATCCCACCCGGGAGACCTTCTGCTGGACCCTATAGGCCTTGAGCAATGACGGAAGGTGCGCGGGCACGCCGTCCAGGATGGACTTGCGGTGCGCCTTTTCCTTTTTTTTTATCCGCTCCCAGCGTTCGATGACCTCGCCGGCGTTCAGCGCCCTCTCCCCGCCGAATACATGCGGGTGGCGGTACACGAGCTTTTCGACGATACCCCGTGCGACGTCGTCGATGGTAAACCTGTTTTCCTCGCGCGCAATCTGGGCGTGCGCGTACACCTGATATAGCAGGTCTCCCAGCTCCTCGCGGAGGTTGTCGTCAGCGCCGCTGTCGATGGCCTCGTAGACCTCGTAGGCCTCCTCGATAAGATAGGGCTTCAGCGTCCTTGAGGTCTGTTCCCTGTCCCACGCGCAGCCGTTCTCCGAGCGCAGTATGGCCGCAAGCTCCTCGAGCATATAGAGCGGCCGTTTTTCCAAAAATTCCATGATCGCCTCCACGCTTGCATACAATGGGCGCGCCTCCCCGGCGCTGTCAATAGAAATTGGCCGCCGCGGCTTTCCTCTTTGCGGTAGAAACCGGCGGCGGCAGGCTGCGCGCGGAAAAAGACTTGCATAGCGCGGCCGAATGCCGCAGCATTGGCCGACAAGAAAATGGATATCGAAAAGATAATTAAAACGCTCACCGCAAACAGCCGTTTCTTCCACGCTTTCAGCGAGGAGGAGATGATGGACTTCCTGAAGCGCTGCACCAGCAGATCGCACAAGGGGGGCGAAATCATATTTCGCGAAGACTCAAGCGGCACCGAGCTTTTTATAATAGTTTCCGGCTCGGTGAAGGTGAAGAAGGAGGGGCGGACCATCGATATTGTCCGTTCCGGCGAGTGTTTCGGCGAGATGGGCGCGCTCTCGAACGAGGTTCGTTCGGCCACCATGGAGGCGAACGGCGATGTGGTGCTGCTTGCAATCGACGAAAAGAAGATAGCGACGCTTCCCATCGAGGCGCAGGCGAAACTCTTTAAAAACACGCTTATGGTCGTTTCCGAACGGCTTCGCAAACGCCTGGAGGAGAGGGGCCATGGTGGCTGAGCGACCGCGGCAACACATGCCCGGACGCACTTAAAACCTCCGGGCCGCCTCTCTGGCGCTTCTCGATACGCCGTATCGAGAAGCGTTTTTCCTCCAAGACGAAAAAACGGCTCCTTCCATAATTTCTGTTGACACGGCAGGTCGAATCCACAAAAGCTAAGCGCGCGGACACTGTTCCATTCGCCCGCGCCAAACCCCCTTGCGAGGTATGCAATGTCAGACTCATCGTCCCGATACCGGTATCTTCTGAAGAGCGATCCCGAGATCGCGTCAATACTCGAAAAGGAAAACGCCCGCCAGGAGGATTCGCTCATCCTCATAGCCTCCGAGAACTACACCTCGCAGGCGGTGCTCGAGGCCTCGGCCAGCGTGATGACCAACAAATACGCCGAAGGCTACCCCGGAAGGCGCTATTACAACGGCTGCGCCTTCGTCGACGAGGCGGAGGCCCTCGCGATAGAGCGCATCAAAAAGCTCTTCGGCGCGGAGGCGGCCAACGTCCAGCCGCACAGCGGGACCCAGGCGAACATGGCCGTGCTTATGTCGGTTCTCTCGCCGGGCGACACCTTCATGGGGATGGACCTGGCCCACGGCGGGCATCTGTCGCACGGTTCCCCGGTGAACTTTTCGGGGCTGTATTACCGGGTGGTTTCCTACGGCGTAAAGCGGGACTCGGGCCTCATCGATTACAAGGCCGCCGCCGCCACCGCGAAGGAGTTCAGGCCGAAGGTCATCATCACCGGCGCCTCCGCCTATCCGCGCGTCATCGACTTCGCGAAATTCAGGGAGATCGCCGACTCCATCGGCGCCCTGCTCATGGCGGATATCGCGCATATCGCGGGACTCATCGCCGCCGGCGAACATCCGTCCCCGGTGGGCATGGCCGATTATATCACCATGACCACGCATAAAACGCTGAGGGGCCCGCGCGGCGGCGTGATCCTTGCGAAGAAGGAGCACGAGGCCGTGATGAACAAGTACATCTTCCCGGGCATTCAGGGGGGGCCGCTTATGAACACGGTCGCCGCGAAGGCCGTCGCCTTCGGCGAGGCGCTGGAGCCTTCCTTTCGGGCGTATTCGAAACAGATTGTAAAAAACGCCGCCGCGCTCGCGGACACGCTCCTCGCGCGCGGGCTTAAGCTCGTTTCGGGAGGAACCGACAACCACCTGATGCTGGTGGACCTGCGAAACAAAAATTTAACCGGCCGCGATGTGGCCAACCGGTTGGACGAGGCGGGGATAACCTGCAACAAAAACGGCGTGCCCTTCGACGACAAGCCGCCTATGGTGACAAGCGGAATTCGCCTTGGGAGTCCGGCGCTTACCACGCGCGGATTGAAGGAGGATGAATTTAAAAGAGTGGGTGCGCTTATCTGCGACATCATAGAAAATATGGACGACGACTCGGTCCTTGCGCGGGTAAAGGGGGCCGTCGGCGAGCTATGCGCCTCCTTTCCGACGGACTTTCTGCGCCTTCCTTTCCGAAAGGCCGACTGATCGACCGGCAATAAATGCTTGACGAAGGCCCGTTTTGGGCGTTAATTTAGGATATCGGGAGAAAAGGGCCTTCGACGATTCGTCCACGACGCTGCACGGCGCGGTGTATTCCGGCGGACGCGTGGGGACAACCCGATTTCCATACATTCGCAATAAGTCTATTCAAATATTACGGGAGGAACGTATGAGACGCATTGTCACGCTGCTCGCCGTCGTTGCGTTCGTGTTCGTCGCAGGCGGCTGCAAGAAGGCCAAGGACGCCACCGTTGAGCGGACCGGTCTTGTCAATTTCGTGGCCGGCGAGGTGTTTCTGATAGGCAAGGACGGCGCCGAGGCGAAGGCCGTGGTCGGCAACGAAGTGAAGCAGGGCATGAAGATAAAGACCGTCGGCAAAAAGTCCTTTGCGGACATCTACTTCGGGGAAAACGCGGTAAAGGTGCTCGGCGACACGATCGTAGAGGTTCAGGTATTGGTAACGAACCTCACCACCAACGGCGAAGAATCGACCTTCCATGTCGAGAAGGGCCAGTTCTTCTCAAAGGTAAGCCAGAAGCTGGCGAAGGATGACAAGTACACGGTGAAGAGCCAGACTACCACTGCAGGAGTGCGCGGTACCGACTTCCTTATAAGCGAAGAGGAGGGCAAAGCGAATGTTGCCGTACTCGATGGCAGCATAGAGGTGCTTAACAACTCTCTCGCCGGCAAGGAGCCCATCGTTCTGAACGACAAGGAGGAGGTCGACGTGATCTCCGGGCAGGACATGGTAAAGAAACAGCTCTCCGAGGACCGCATGAGGGCCCTCGCCATACTTCTCGAGATCAAGGCCATGCGCGAGGAGATTTGGAACAAGATGCGGGAGCAGCGCGAGGAGATCCGAAAGGCCGTGGAGGACCAGCGCCAGGTTAACAAGGAGATGCTCGAAAAACAGCGCGAGGGCGACAAGGCCCTTGTGGAGGACCAGAAGCGCCGTGATCAGGAGATGATCGGAAACATCAAGGACGAGACGAAGGCCCTTGGCGACGCGGCCAAAGACCAGGCCAAGAGCCAGATGGCCGACGCCAAAAACGTCGACAAGGACGCCGCTAAGGACGAGGCCGCCCGTCAGAAGGACGCCATGAAGCCGACCATCGAAAAAATGAAGATCGACAAGGACCAGTTCAAGACGAAATAAAGGTCCCATGAGGATTGAGTGATGCTATGGCGGCATGGGGTACCGTGCCGCCATTGTTGTATAGAGATCCGGGGTGAAGTGTCGGCCGCGGCAGAGACGAAGCGCGCTCTCCGGGTGGAGGATGGGTTATGATGAACATACTTTCGGAAATCGTGGATCTGGTGGTGTATCTTTTGGGGAAGGCGAAGGACCTCATCCTGTACCTGGTAGACCTTGCGTACAGGCTGGCCGATATCGCGATCGGGCGCTTTCGTGACGTAGGCTTTGCCGAGAAGCTGGTGGTTTTAAATACTGTTCCGGCCTTTTTCGCCATCGTTCTGGCCGTGGCGCAGTACTACATCTTCGAAACCTGGTTCTACATCAACAATCCGCTGGCGGTCTATCTCATCGCCATCGTTGCAGGCATGCTCGGATCGGTTTTTTTCGAGGGCCTGGCCAAGATGCTCGCCAGGGTGTTGCTAAACGCCTATTACCTGGCCTGGGTGGTGTACCTTCCGCTCGCCGGTGAGCTTACGAAGGCCGAGCCGCATACGCTTCGTTTCGGTTATTATCTCAATATAATCGTGCCCGTGGTTTACATGGGCGCGTCGCTGGCCACCTTCTTCATCGACGAGCGCTGAGGCCCGCGGTTCAGTTTTCGGATGCGCCCGAGGAGGGAAGAGGAGTTACCGAGATGCCCTCCTCCAGGAGTTCATCGATCTCCTCCCTCGTGGACTGGCCGTAGATGTTGCGCTCCTCTTCCGCCCCATAATGGATGGCGCGCGCCGTCTCGGCGAAATCGGATCCGACGTTTTCGAAATTTTCCCTTACGTAGCCCTCGATCATGCGCAGGATCTCAAACATGTTGGGCCCCCTGCGCTCAGAAAGGGGCGCGGTCGCCGGTCGGGCCTGAATGGAGCAGCCGCTGAAAAGCCTTTTAATCTCGACGCTTTCGCAGTAAGGGCAGGCGACCAGCCCCCGTTCCATCTGGGAGGCGAAGGATTCGTAATCCTTAAAGACCCCTTCGAAGCGGTGCTCGTTCGCGCACTCGAGGTCGAATGAAATCATCGGCATCTCTCCGTCGGTGTAATAGGGACCTCGTATAAATAATACCCCTAAACGGCTTATAAGGCAAGCCTTGAATCCGCTTCCGGCCGTTTCTAGGGGAATCAGGATATCTTTGCCAGGTTTTTTTCGAGCATTTCGAGCATAGACTCGAATTCGTCCCGTTTGGCCTCCTCCTTCTCGATAACCTCGCGCGGCGCCCTCGAGGTAAAGGCCGTATTGCCGAGCTTGGCCGAGGTCTTTGCGTGCTCGCTCCTTATTCTAGTTATTTCCTTTTCGAGGCGCGCCCGCTCCCTGTCCATGTCTATGAGGCCCTTGAGCGGGATGAAGAGCTCGCCGCCCGCGAAGACGGCCGAAGCGTCGGTTTTTTCGGGGATGTAGCCGGCATCGACGCGTATCGCCTCGACCTTGGCGTTGGTGCGTATATGCACGGCCTCCGCCCGCACCAGCGCGCCGAGCGCCGTGTCCGTTGTCTTCACTATGAGGTCGGCCTTTTTATCGGGCGGGATGTTCATCTCGCCGCGGACATTTCGGATTTTATAGACGATCTCCTTGAACAGCTCGGTCTCCCGCGCCTCCTCCGGAAAGGAGAATTCCGCCCGGGGCTCGGGCCAGGGGGCCACTATTAGGCGGCCCTCCCCGGCGGCCTTTATACGGTCCCATATCTCCTCGGTGATAAATGGCATGAAGGGGTGCATGAGCTTCATGCTGATTTTAAGGACGTAATAGAGCACCTGTTTGGCGGCGTCGCCCGAGGCGCGCGCCCCTTCATCTGCTGCGTACACGCGCGGCTTGGTGAGCTCCAGATACCAGTCGCAGAACTCGTGCCACCAGAAGTCGTAGATGGCCTGCGCGGCCTCGTTGAAGCGGTACTCCTCGAGCGCCCTGTTTACTTCGGCGATGGCGAGTTCCATGCGGTGCAGAATCCAGCGGTCGAAGCGCTCGAGCTCCTCCGCGCGGACCTCCCGCGGTACAAAGCCGTCGCCTAAGTTCATCAGTATGAAGCGCGTGGCGTTCCATATCTTGTTGCAGAAGGCGCTGTAGCCCTCTATGCGTTTTTCGGACAATATGACATCGCGTCCCTGCGCCGCGAACACGGACAGGGTGAAGCGGAAGGCGTCGGTGCCGTATTTGTCCATGATAATGAGCGGATCGATCACGTTTCCGCGCGATTTGCTCATCTTGTGGCCGTGTTCGTCGCGCACCAGGGCGTGGATGTAGACGTCGCGGAAGGGGACGTCGTTCATGAACTTTAGGCCCATCATGATCATTCGCGCCACCCAGAAAAATATGATGTCGAATCCCGTCACCAGCACGGTGGTGGGGTAGTACTTTTCGAGCGCGGCGGTGGACTCGGGCCAGCCCAGAGTGGAGAAGGGCCACAGGGCCGAGGAGAACCAGGTGTCCAGCACGTCCTCGTCCTGCCTGAGGGTTGAGGCGCCGCATTTTTCGCACGAGTCCGGGTCGTCCATGGATACGGTTATGTGTTCGCACGATTCGCAATAGAAGGCGGGTATGCGGTGTCCCCACCAGAGCTGGCGCGAGATGCACCAGTCGCGCACGTTGTACATCCACTCGAAATATGTTTTCTCCCAGTTGGACGGGACAAAGCGTATACGCCCGTCCTTTACCGCGGCGATTCCCTCGTCGGCGAGCGGCGTGATCTTTACGAACCACTGCCTCGAGAGGTAGGGCTCGATGACGGTGTTGCACCGGTAGCAGTGGCCGACCGAGTGGTCGTGGTCCTCTATTTTTTCGAGAAGCCCCAGTTTTTCGAGGTCGGCCACGACCCTGTCGCGCGCCTCGAAGCGCGAGAGTCCCTGGTAGGCGCCGCCGTTCTCGTTTATATAGCCGCGAGGGTCGAGGATGTTTATCTCTTCAAGATTATGGCGTTTTCCCATCTCGAAGTCGTTGGGGTCGTGCCCGGGCGTTACCTTTACAAGGCCGGTGCCGAAGCTCTTGTCCACAAAGGAGTCGGCGAAGACCGGAATTTTTCGATTCATGAGGGGCAGTATTACGCGTTTGCCGACGAGGCCGCTGTAGCGCTCGTCCTCGGGGTTGACGGCGACTCCTGTGTCGCCTAACATGGTTTCGGGCCTGGTTGTCGCCACCGTTATGAAGCCGTCTTCGCCGTCGATGGGATATTTGATGTGATACAGCCTGCCTTTTAGGTCGCGGTATTCGGTCTCGATGTCGGAGAGCGCCGTCTCGCATCGGGGGCACCAGTTGATGATCCGGTATCCCCGATAGATAAGGCCCTCCTCGTACAGGCTCACGAAGACCCTGCGCACGGCTCGCGACAGGCCCTCGTCCAGCGTGAAGCGCTCGCGCGGCCAGTCGAGCGAACAGCCCAAGCGTTTGAGCTGCCCCTTGATCTGCCCGCCGTAATGCTCTTTCCAGTCCCATACGCGCTTTACGAAGGCCTCGCGTCCAAGGTTGTTTTTATCCTTGCCCTCGTCGCGGAGCAGGCGCTCCACCACGTTCTGCGTCGCAATGCCGGCATGGTCCATCCCGGGCATCCACAATACCGACTTTCCCATCATTCGCTGCCATCGGGAGAGGATGTCCTGAAGGGTGTTGTTTAGGGCGTGTCCCATGTGAAGGCTGCCCGTCACATTGGGCGGCGGTATGACGATGGAATAGGGGGCGAGGCCGTCGTCCTCGCGCGCGTGGAAGTGTCCCTCCTCCTCCCACAGTCGGTACCATCTGTCCTCGGTTTCTTTGGGGTTGTACGATGACGGGAGTTCCATGGTTCGGTCCTGTAAGCGTAATGGTGCTCGAATGTCCCATTGACGCGCTTTTCCAGCGCGCGCCTTCGTCCTAGTACGGCCCTCCCGGCCGAGGGACGGGTGCGGGCGGTTAAATCCGGTGAGGATTTGCGGCTGTGGCCCGGCGACGGATTCGGCACATGAGATTATTCCCATTACCGGAGACGGGGTGTCAATGTTTTTTTAGCGGGGCTTTTTGGGATCGTTGCGGTTCTTTTTAAAGAATTCCTCGAAGAGCCCCCTGTCAATCTGGATGAGCCTTGTCCGTATTTCGCTTAGGGATTCGAAATTGTACTGTTGGAACTCGAAATAATCGAGCATCCACAGGTATTTATTAAGGAGCCGGGGGACGATGTTGGAGTTTTCGACGCGCTCCCGGTTCTGGGTCTGGTAGCTCTTCTCCAGGGTGTATATATCGCGGCGTATGCCCTCCACCTGCTGCATGTTGAGGTGGCGTTTGACGAAGAAGATGTCCTCGATAAAACCGACCACGGGCACCCATTCGCGCGGATCGGCCGCGGAGGGTTTTCTCTCCGCTACGGCCATTAGGACCTCCTGGATGGGCTTGGCCTTCAGGAGGCCAAGTTCGATCTCGGCAGGGTTGATGGAGAAGGCCTCGCGGAAAAGGAGAAGCGATTTCGGGACCTCGCCGGTATGGTAATAGGCCTCCGCGAGTAGTGAAAGCAGCCTTGCGCTCGAGCGGTAGGAGCTGCGGGCGTACTCCAGCGTCTCCACCGTCTGGCGGTACTCGCCGAGGGTAATGAAGCACAGTCCCAGATTTAATAAAAGATCGTAGTTGTCCGCTGTACTCTCCTGGCTTTTAAACGCGAGCTTGTAGTTCTCGGAGGCCGTAAAGAAGATGTATCGCATCGCCGATTTAAAGGCGCTGGAGTTCTGCAGGTTTTTTTCCTGCGAGTAGGCCCTGAAAGTCTCCCACTGGGTCATAAGGAAGTCCGCGGTCTGCTTGCCCCGTTCAAGACGGGCGATCTCGCCACGACGGTTGTTCCAGAACTTCGCCGTACGATACCCCTCCACGAGTCCTGGATACTCGGGGTTGACCGAGAGAAGATCGTCGATCTTTCTGACCGCCGAGGCGAAATCGCCATCCTCGATGAGCTGGTACGCCGCGTTGACGCCCTCGAGGAGGGGATCGTCGGAGAATGTAAGCTGTCCGTTGCGGTCCATTTCTAAAGCTCTATCCTCGTGTTCCTGTCGGCGTGCGATCTGTGCTGAGTGAATACGATGATCTGTCGTTTCGCGGCGGCCTCGAAAAGCAGCCTTTCGAGGTTCTCCCCGCGCCTGTCGTCCATGAAGATGAAGGGATCGTCGACGATTAGCGGCGGCGGAATGCCGCCGGATTCGAGGATAAAATCGGACATGGTGATTTTTACGGCAAGCAGTAAAAGGTGCGCCGTGGTGGGATTGAGCCCGTCCAGTCTGCCGCCCCCTTTAATGAAGCGGGCCAGGGTGTCCTCGTCAATCTCGGTTATATGACGGTTCTCGGTTATGGCGTTGAACCGGTCCCTTGCCTCGCGGGCAAGCCGTGCAACCTGGCTGGCCTCACGACGCACGATGACCTCTTCAAAAACCGAAGCGATAAGCTCCATCGCCCTTCTTCGCGCGGCCAGGCCGCCGTAGCGCTCCTCGGCCGAGGAGCGCTCCTCTCCCAGGAGCCGGAGCTCTTCGTCGTAATTGGCCGTGGTCCGGGCCTCTTCCTCGAGCTGTGCGAGAATTTTCATCTCCGCTCGCCGCTCTTCCTCGGACCTTAAGATCTCCATCTCGATGTCCTCCCTGGCCGATCCGAGCCTGGTTTCGTCGATCTCCCTCGACCCGTACCTGGCCAGTCTGGGAAGCTCGGCAAGTATTTCCTCCCGCCGCGCGCCGGCCGCGGCCGCCAATTCGTGCCGCTCCTCCTGGAGGGAGCTCAGGTACTCCGGGCTTTTTAGTCCCTCGCGCAGCCTGAACAGATCCAGAAGGCCGTCGGCGTATTCCCCGTACTCCTCGAAATACTGAAGGAGAAAGCCGTACACCGATTCGAGCTTGTAGTCGTGCAGCTCGATCTCGTTTTCACTGAGTATCTCCCTAAGCCTCGCCTCTATTTCCGCCCGGGCCTCCTGAAGGGCGACCAGCTCCCGCGGTTTTCTTGGAATGAAAAGAGGCAGGTAAAGCACGGCCGTCATGATGGCGAGCAGAGCGGCAATCCCGCCGAGAAGGTAGATCCTCATCCTTGGAGGGAGCGCGAGCAGGCCCCGATTGACGAGAAAATATAAAAGCGCCACACCGCCCGAGCCGGTAATGGCTATAATTCCCGTGGCTTTCTGGAACCTGGTTCTTCGCGCCGAGAAATAATTGTCCTGGGCGACATGGATGTCGCGGATCTCCCGATATGTTTCCTGTAGACGCTTGAGGTTCTGCTTCTTCTGGTCCGTGAAGTCCCTGAACTGGGGAAATCTGCTTTCGATGGAGGCCCCATGCGCGGCGATGTTGGCGATAAGTTCATCGGATTCCCGCAATTCGTTCGTTATATCCGCTATTCTCTCTTCGATGGTCCTAAGCTTGCCTGTCATGAGGAGGAGCTTTTCGGCCAGGGCCTTCTCCACCCGAAGGGCGGCTATCCGGTTGTCAATGCGGGCGATCTCGTTTTCGACCTGCCTGCGCTCCTTCTGGATCTTATCCCCTCTCGACTGCTGGATGTCGATAATACGGGTCCTCTTCTCGATCTCCTTGAGATTGGATTCCGCCCTGAGGAGCTCGTCGAGAAAAGGCGCGGCGCTGCGGCCCGTACCCCCGAAGGTGGATCTGTAAAGGCCGTACAGCCCGGAGGGATCTTGAAGAAGCATAAAGCGCACGGTATCCCACTCCAGCGGGGCCGCTTCGAGGTCGTCGGTCGGGGACGGGATAAAGGAGGTCGTTCCCAATGAGGTGGCATCCATCGCGGCGTACATCGTGCGCAGAACGGGGTCGTCCATCCGGGAGGCGAGGTGATCTATGAGCGCGGCGCGCACGCTGTCGTGCGGCATGGCGGGATCCCCGCGGAAGATCTCGGTTTGGGACTTGCCGTTTCCGCCGAGTATCGACAGGGCCCTGTCCCCGTTCCGCACGAAGGTGTATTCGAAGGATGTGGACAGATTGAGCTCCATATAGAGGGACTCCCAGGACCCCTTTTTCAGTAGGGAGAGGGGGTGGGCGCTTCCCCACAGGAGTTCGAGAATGGCCCGCGCCAGCAGGCTCTTGCCGGAGCCGTTGCGGCCATAGACGACCGTAAGGCCCTCGTTGAAATCGAGGGTCCTGTTGTTGAAAAGCCCCGGTCTGGAGACGACGCATCGTTTTATACGCAATGCCAGTCCTCCGAGCCGTGCGCTTCCGCCTGGGCCATTCTGCCGAGCATTCTGCCGAGCAGCATGCGGTCTATATCGGCCGGCAACTCCCCGGCCTCGATCATCTCCCTCATGCGTTCGAAAAAAGCCCCGCGAAACGAATTTTCCCCGGCGTATTCGCGCGCGAGGAGGTTTAAGTCCGGTGAGGATTGGTCCACAATGTCAAGCCTTTCGAAACCGCGCGCGTGTTCCATTATGGCATCGAGGTCCAGGGGAAACGCCCGCTCGCCCGTGAGAACGACCGTAATGGCTGTGCGAGGGGAGGCTTTCCTCTCGACGATGTCCGCAATCTCCCTGGAGGAGCCGATGTTCGCGCACGCGATGGAGATTCGTTCTACCGTGATCGAATTGACCGCAAGGCGCTTTATCTGAATGATCTCGCCGTTTTCTGTGGTTATGGAAAGCACATACCTCTCCCCAGTTTCATTGGGGCCGACGGCCTCGGGGCTGCCGGGGTAGGCCCCTATGACGCGATTGCGGGATTTGAAGATGCGGAAATTGTGGTTATGGCCGAGTGCGTAGAAATCCATATTCAGCGATCTTATGTCGTCCCTGCCAAGTGACGGCACGTCGGGCTTCCGTTCCTGCTCCCCGGCGCAGAAGTCCGCATGCAACAGAGCCATGTGGAACCCTCCGTTCTCTTCACTTCGAATGGCCGTCATTCCACGCGGGTCCGTCGCCCCGTATACGGAGACGCTCTCGTCCCCTCGCGTTATCGAAATACCGGAGCCGCCCCCGGATGGGAAAATATGGGTAAAACAGCCGGTCGGCGCAGGCCCGTCCTCACCGAGGAGTGATCGGTCACATTCTCCGGGAGTGTAGAGTATATCCACCCCTTTCCGCCTGAGCGCCGAGAATTCCCTCGAAACCGTGTCCGCCGCGGCGAGCAAGGACGATTTGTCACCGCCGTCATGGAAGAGGTCCCCGGCGACAAGGAGCAGGTCGTGTTCGGAAGCTATTGCGCATATCTTTTTGAATGTATTGATTCTGGCATGACCCGGGACCGCCGAGGAACGCTCGTCGATTCCAAGGTGGAGGTCGGATGTCAGGAGTATCCTCATAAAAATCAACCGTTGCCGGGCCGCGCGAGTAGCGCACCCGTATTTTTTCTTTACACCATACAAAGAATTTATTGAAATGTCCATACTTATTTTTTACTATCAGAGTCGGTTCCGGCGTGGAAATTGTTTCGTCGCGCCAATGGCGCGCGGTTTTTTCTTCAGGCCGTGGCGGACATGTCGGCGGCCGCCGTAGCGGCAATCCTCGGACCAATCCCGGTATACACTGCAATCGGTATGGGTAATATATTAATCCTAAAACAAGCGTTTAAATATTAGAGAAAAGATAAAAAGACTTGAAATGCTCACCCGTTCAGGGTTTTTTGAAT
>MVZN01000042.1 GCA_002069125.1 Spirochaetes bacterium ADurb.BinA120 | reverse complement strand
GGCGGAAGGATTGTCCGACGGTTTTTTGAAGTCGACATGGCAGGCAAGGCAGTCGGGCCCGTTTATCCAGGGTTTACGAGGTTTGATGTCGGCTCTGGCCTGGACGGCAACGGGCTGGAGATGCTTGATGAGGGAAGCTGCCGAGCGCTTGCCCTCCTCGAAGCGGAGAAGCGAAATTGCGTGATCGCTCATCGAGCCATGGCAGTTTACGCAGCTTAATCCGACAGAGGCGTGCAATCCGCGCGCGTAGCGTGTAGCGCCGTTTTTATGCGACGGGTGGCAGAGACCGCATGCGTCCGCGCCTTTAACGGGAATGTAGTTGGCGTGCAGGCCGTGGATGGATGCCGAAAGGGGAAGGCGCTTCCCGTCGCCGACTGCATTGATCGCCGGGTCGGCATGGCATGACTGGCAGAGGCGCGGCTTGCCCTTTACGGCGCTCGCCATAAGGTCAGTTCCGTGCGCGCGGTCGTGTCGGCGCAGGATGTCGTGCGCCGTATCGTCGGCTATACCGGAGATGTTTTTCCAGCGCCATGGGCCGCCGTGGCAGTTGCGGCATCCCATCTCGGTCGAGACCGGAAGGACCGTTCTTGTGGAGGCGAGCACTTTGCCGCTAGCGGAATCCTTAGCTGTAATCGTAAAGAGCGGATACGGGTTGAACGTTCCGACGTCGGTATACGGGAGTATCGGTATTCCATCCGCCGCGAAGGACATGGTTTTATCGTTATACGCGAACTCTCCGGACGTTCCGTTTCCGAGAAGCCCCCTGTCGGGATCTGGCCTGCGGTCAAAATAGTTTTCGGCGTAATCCCAGAAGCGGCTGTGCCGCGAGGGGCTTTCAAAACCCGGCTCGACCCTATAATTTATAACGACCTTTTCGCTGATCGGCTCGGGCGTGCCTCCGCGTCTTATTAGCAGGGCCTCGAGCCCGGCGCCCGGCGGAAGTATGACAAACCAGGGGTCGCTGTCCGAGACAAAGTGCATTCCGGAACCGCTCCACGTCAGTAGCACATAGTCGTCGTTTTTAGAATCGAATTGCAGAGGCGCGGAGTCGGGAAGATGGCGTATGGGCTTGGGTTCGGGGCGGGCCTCGAGCGTTTGGCCGTTAAGGCCGGCGACTATATACTCCGCTAGCGCCCTCTTTTCGGCCTCGGTGCCTGCAAAGCGCGGCATATACGGTTTTACCCTGCCCTGCCCCGTTAGCTGCGATAGCATTCCGAGATATGTAAAGGCGCGAGTTCTGGAGATGATGTCGTTTCGTATTCCGCCCGCGGTGTGGCAGGGGGAACACTGGATGCGATAGAGCTCGCGTCCCGCCTCCATGGCATTATCCGCTGTAAGGGAGCGAACGCTCGACCAGCGCGCATTGGGCAGCACGCCCTCGCGGTTTAGTCTCTCCTCGTCCAGCACCGAAATGGAGGTCGAGTACATGTATTCGCTTATTACATGGGGCTTGCGGCTGATCTCGCGCACGTACTCGAAGCCTCCCATCCACGACAGGCCGATGAGGATGAGGACGGCCGTTATCGATTTCTGGAGGACCCGGCCGCTTCTAAGCGAAAGGGCAAGTCCTCCCGCGAAGATGAGGATGGAGGCTACAACGATGGTGCACACGTAGGGGCCCATCTCGGGATTGACCGCAAAGGCCGTATGGCGCGTTGCGGCGGGCACCGCGTAAAAGTACCATGCGCCGGAAATGGCGAGGCCTATCATGGGATAGAGGAGCCACTTCGTGCAGTAGCGCATCATCCGCGTCCTAAATTCGCCCTCCTCCATGCGGACCGTCGTGACATAGCCAAAGAGCCCGGCGAACATGAACGCCGCGAACGACCGAAAGAGGGTGGATGGCGCAAATCCGGGATTAAGGAAGCCGTCCCAGAAGTCGCGGCTTTTTATCCACGCGCCGGGAGTCAGCATGAAGCTCAGTATGCCGTTTACTACGAAGAGGCTCATCCACGCGAATACAAAATAAAGAAAGGCCACCCTGAGGCGCAAGTGGCGTTTCATGGTGTCGAAATGATAATGGTAGATCAGCAGGGCGACGATCTCGCCGAGGAAGAAGGTCCATTCGATTCCCCAGGCGAAAACGAAGTTGTGGATGAGCGACGATATCGCCGCAGGGCTTACGAGGCCGAGGATAAACCAGATGCCCACACCGGAAACGCCGCCGAAAACCATTGTTAGCAGGAGGAAAAACCAGTTGTGCGCCCTGAGATAATCATCGAGCAGAGCGTTTCCTTCCATCAATGCCTTACGGTCGGTCAGCCATAAAAAGAGCCCCCCGCCGACCGCGAAATGGGCGATATAAACGTGCGGAACCGAAATGAGCGCGATGAGCGATCCGCCGCTAAAGAAGCCCGTGTCCCATATTGGATAGTTCACCGTCCGTTCCTCCCCACGCCCGAAGCGGGCAGCATCGAGATCATGCGCCGGATTGCAAAGGCCATTCCGGCAACGGCCAAAAGAAAGAGCGCCATTACGCCAAACTGTGGTTCGAGCATTAAGTCGGCCGGTTTAAAATATTCGGATAGAAGAGCGCTTCTAAGATTTGCCCGATTGACAACCATGAGTACTACCAGCACGAGCAAAGAGGCCGTAGTCGGAATCAGGCGGCCGCGTACCGCCATAAGGACCGTCGCTATTGCAAGTACGATGCCGACGCTAAGTATTGTGGTATAAAGGATGTTTCCGCCAAGGAACAGGCGCATGGTGTTGTCGGGCAGGGAAAGTAGAAACCAGAAACCGGAGGCAATCTGGACCGCAGTAGCGCCGGAGAATATACGCAGGCCCTTCCGAACGGCGGGGGCTTTTGGGCCTTCACTCCGGTGGGCGCGAAGGGCGCCGTAGAGACCGGCCACCGCCACGGAGGCCACGAGAAAATGGACATAGCGCGGAATGAGCGCAGGGTCGGATAGGTTGAGCATGGTTCCCGAGCGGTTGCCGAAATATGCAGCCCATGCCTTGGGATTGAGCATTAGCGTCATGTTGTTTACGAAGATGAAGGCGATGTACAGGAGAGCCGCGAGAGATAAAGCGAGTGCAGTGGAGCGGATAGCCTGCGCCTTGCCTTCAGAATATATGTACGCGCCGTAGTAGGCGGCAATGAGAACCGGTATGACGAGGATCCACCAGACCGCCATTAAAATTGAGCTCGTGTACAGGAACTGGCCGTACAGCACCTGGGCGAAGAGGAGCGGCGCCACGCCGAAATTGATGCCGAGCGCGAGGGCCGTCGTTATTCCCGGAACGGCAAACGGGACGGTGTCCTTTTTAGCTTGTCTAAGGCGCGAGCCCAGCGCGATGATGCCTCCGCCAACCACGATGTTAATGAAGATAAAATGTATGGTGAGAGCGATGACGACAAGGGCCTCGAACAGCCACCATGGGGCGGGGATGGTGTCGGGCGCCGGGACGAGCGATAGTGCTTCCATTTAGCGCTCCTTATCATTTTCAGGCCGCGCATAACAGCGCTTCAAATTGGCCCTGCCCTAAGACGGCGCCGGGGCCGCAACTCAAAGGGACGGGATTCGGGCCAATAGTCAATACAATTTCGCGGAGCCGAAATGACGCCACGAAATGATTTGACAGGGCCGTTTTGCGATGATATGTATTGGGGAGAGGGAGCGCGATCGACGGGCCCCGGCTTTTCAGGCGTGGGCGCTCTAAATATAGATGAACTCCTGCGCCCGATCGTTTGTCGGTTGCTCGGGCCGCGAGTTTTATCGCGACAGGTGCCGCCTGATGGAGGAGTTTCCGCGCAGGCGGATGGCCATTCCGATAGAGGGCGGATATTCCGGAGAAACGCATGCAGGGCGCGGGCGTCATTATAGTCGAGGATGAGGCCATAATCGCGACGGACATGGGGGCGGTGCTCCAACGGCGCGGACACCGGGTGCTTGCGACCGTCTCCGACGCCGACGAGGCGGTGGCTAAGACGGGGGAACTATGGCCGGACATAGTCCTCATGGATATCGTTCTCGACGGGGAGAAAAGCGGCATTGAGGCGGCCGGGCGCATCGCCGCGCTGTATGACGTTCCGGTTCTTTTCGTCACATCCCACGCCGACGAGCCCACCGTGCGCCAGGCGCGCGAGACTGGACCGTACGGCTATATCCTCAAGCCGATAAGCGACCCCGAGCTCATTATCTCGGTCGAGATGACCCTCTATCGCCACGCCCTGGATCGAAGACTTAGGGCCAGCGAGGAAAAATACCGGAGGCTGTTCGACAATATTCGCGACGTCTTTTTCCGCACCGACACAAGCGGAGTTCTTGTGCTCATCTCTCCATCGGTAAGGCGCATCGCGGGCTACGAACCGGAGGAAATACTGGGGTGTGAGGTCGCCGGGTTTTTCGAAGAGTCCAAGCGGCGGGACGAAGCGCGCGAAACAGTGGAAAAAGGCGGCTATTTGGATTACTTCGAGGCGCGCTTGAGGAGAAAGGACGGAAGCCTGTTCTGGGGCTCCATCAGCGCTCAAAGCTACCTGGATTCGCGCGGAAACTGGGCCGGGGTGGAAGGCACCATCCGGGACATAAGCGCGCGAAAGCGGGCGGAGGGGGCCCTGCGCGAGAGTGAAGAGACCCTGCGTTCTCTCATCAACGCAAACCCGGAGGCCCTTTTCCTTATCGACACGAAGGGCGCCATTTTGGCCTCCAACGAGTCGCTGTCGAAATACCTGGGCCGCAGGGCGGAGGAGCTCATAGGTTCGTGCCTGTACAATTTTCTGCCGCCGCCACAGGCGGAGCTTTTCAAAAAACGCGTAGAGGAGGCCCTGCGTACAGCCGGGCCCGTGCGCTTCGAGCATCGGGATGGCGGGTCCTTTTTCACCGACTATGTGTATCCCATCGCCGGGCGCAACGGCGCCCTTTCGCGGCTGGCCGTTTTCATTACAGACGTTACGGACCACCGAAAGGCGGTCGCGGAGATCAAGCGCCTCTCCAGCGAGATCATGACCTCACAGGAGAAGGAGAGGCAGAAGGTTGCGCGCGATCTGCACGATGGAGTAGGACAGACCATCATAGCGGCAAAGCTCAATTTCGCCGCCTTTAAAAAAGACCGCAGGAAATACCGGGACCGCTTCGACACAGGACTGCGGTTCATCGACAAGGGGAGCCAGGAGCTTCGGGAGGTCTACACCGGACTGTACCCTTCCATTCTGAGCGACCTTGGACTGGAGGCCACGGTGCGGTGGTATGCCAAAAATTATCTCGAGGCAAACGGTATCGAGACCGCCCTGAACCTAAACGTGGGAAAACTGCCCCACGACCTGGAGGTAAACCTGTATAGGATGGTCCAGGAGATATTCTCGAACATTATACGGCATTCCGGGGCCGGCCGGGTGGCGATCGAGCTTTCGCGTCCCGTTACGGGGCGGGCCGTTGTACTTGCGGTGGAGGACGACGGTTCCGGTTTCGACGCGGACGGGCTGGACGAGACGAAAAAGGGTTTCGGCCTGTCGAACCTTCGCCAGCGCGCTGAAACGCTGGGCGGGGAGGTGGGAATAAGCTCCAGGCCCGGCCGCGGCACTCGAATAGCGGTCTGGATTCCGCTGGGAGGAAACCATGAATAAGACGAAGATCTTTCTCGCCGACGATCACGCCATTCTTCGAGAGGGGCTCCGCCATATTTTAGGCACAGTGCCCGGCTACGAGGTGGTGGGGGAGTCCGGGGACGGGCGCGAGGCGCTCGGAATGATCGAAAAGCTCAAGCCCGAGATAGCCATCATCGACATCTCCATGCCGGGCATGACGGGGATCGAGCTTTCCCGCCGGCTTAAGAGATACGTTCCGAAGACTCGCGTTATAATCCTCTCGCGCCACGACAACGAGGAGTATGTCGACGAGCTTTTAAGGCTCGGAGTCAACGGATACGTCCTTAAAGATAACGCCGGCGACGACCTGCTGCGCGCCGTAGCCGAGGTGGTTAGGGGGAACATCTACCTTAGCCCGCGAATCATGAAAAGCGTCGTCACCGATTTTATATCCCCCGCCAGGAAAGAGGGTGCGGGCAAAGCGGATTCCCAGTTCACCGCGCTTTCGGCCAGGGAGCGTGAAATCCTGAAGCTCGTAGCCGAGGGGCGCTCCAACGCCCAGATAGCCTCCACGCTCTGGATCTCCGACAAGACCGTAAAGGCGCACAGGGCCAATATCATGAAAAAACTCGGCATCCACAAGGTGGCGGACCTGGTGAAGTACGCGGTCAAGAGCGGGCTTGTAGAGCCCTAAAAATCACGCATTATGTCGCTAGTTCTTTTTCTGTAGCTAACTACACCCAATGCCGCTTCGGTTTGATGCTTTTGGTTCCCTATAATACACCCCTGCCATGATGAGTTTAGGCGTCTGAGCGTATTGTCATTCGGCACGAATGGAGTATTGTACTATTCGGGAAGGGCCATCCGGACGGCCCTTTCGAATCCTCGAAGGAGCGGGCCGGCGGCACCGAACGATACGATGTCCAATCCACGTACAGAGAAAGTCCTTATAGTCGAGCCGAACGACGATCTAAGGAGGACCCTTGTGGCCACCCTTTCGGAGTTTTTCGAGCGCGACCACATCTTCGTTAGCGAGAACGGCGTGAACGCGCTGTGGCAGGCCACGGACATCTTTCCGGATTATGTCATTTTAAATTATAACCAGGTAAACGTGCAGCCCGACGAGCTGCTCCGCCGCCTTAGGTCGTCACTCCGCGACTTCCAGGGGATCGTTCTCTACTCCTCCGAGTCCGAGGAATATGAAAAGGAGCTTCGACAGAAGCTTGCCCGGGGCGAACAGTTCGAGGGGATCATAGCGGTCAATATGGACGATCTTATCGACAGGGTGCAGAGGATGTTCAGCGAAAGGGACGGAAGGCAGGCCAATGGCGATTGAGTAGCCCGGCATTACTATTTTTACGAGGTGTAAACATGGGTAAAACCATACTGGTCATCGACGATTCCGAGAGCGTACGGCAGCTTTTAGCGTTCTCCTTGAAGGAGAACGGCTACGATGTCGTCGAGGCGGACAACGGCAAAACCGCCCTCTCGAAACTCTCCGGCGCAAAGATCAATCTGATAATCTGCGATGTGAACATGCCCGAGATGGACGGCATTGCGTTTGTCAAGGCGCTGAAAAATGACGAGGCCTATGCGGCGCACAGGTTCACGCCGGTCATTATGCTTACGACGGAATCGGGCGAGGACAAGAAGGCCGAGGGAAAGGAGGCTGGCGTTAAGGCATGGATGGTAAAGCCGTTCACGCCGGACCGGCTGATCTCGGCGGTGCAGAAACTGATGGCCTGAAACATGGCGGGAGAGTGATGCTATGGACGACAGGGTAAAGATAAAGGCCGGCAGGAAGAAGAACAATCATATCGCCGTCAGTATTCAGGGGGAGGCGGGCATTTACACCGTAAAGCGCCTGCACGGCGAGCTGTCGAAACACCTGAAAGCGGTCCAGTCGATGGAGATCGACCTCTCCGGGGTGAGCGAGATGGACACCGCCGGATTTCAACTGCTGGTGGCCCTAAAGCGTGAGGCGGCCGGAAACGGGAAGAGCCTTTCACTCGTCGGGCACAGCGCGGCGGTGCTCAGGGTGCTCGATCTTTACGGGGCGATAGGTTTTTTCGGCGATAGGATCAGAGTTCCCGCGTCGCAGCGGGATAATTACGCGTTCAGATACGGCCTCAAAACGAGAAAACGGGCATAGGTGCGGGGGATGGCCTTTACGTATTTCTTCAGGGATATGCACGTTCTGGAGCTTGCGGTGCGGCATCTCGTGCCCTATGCCTCCGGGCGAAGCAGGGTCCGGATATGGGACGCCGGATGCGCGATGGGGCCGGAGCCCTATTCGCTGGCCATTTTGCTTGCCGAGAGCATGGGGCGCTTCGGCTTCAGGAACGTGTCGATTATCGCGAGCGATATCGACGAGGGCGACGGGTTCGATAAGATCATAGCGGAGGGCGTGTATCCCGAAGAGCCACTATCGCGCATACCGGAGAACATTTTTAAAAAATATTTTCAGCCGAACGGCCACCCCGGGTTCTTCCGAATCGACGATAACATTAAAAAAGCGGTAAGCTTTCGGCGGCACGATCTGCTTTCGCTGGAGCCCGTTGGCGATGATTTCAGCCTTATCGTCTGCAAAAACGTACTTTTACATTTTCAGCCGGCCGAGCGCGTGGAGGTCATACGAATGTTCCATCGCTCGCTCGCGCCTGGGGGCTTTTTCGCGACCGAGCAGACGCAGAAAATGCCGGATGAGGCGGCTCGATTGTTCGAGCAGGTAGTGCCCGATGGGCAGTTGCACAGAAAGTCCGGGGGCGGAGCATGAAGGTCATCAGGCTTGAAAGCAATCCCAGGCTTTATTCGTGCAACGCCTACTTGGTGTTGGGTTCCTGGAATACTCTGGCCGACGTGAACACGCTTGTGGACATCGGACAGGACGGATTCGTGATTACGGAGATCGAATCGATATCGACCGGAGTCGGGAAAAGGCCGGTGGAGCAGGTCGTACTTACGCACTCCCATTTCGACCACGCGGCGGGTCTGGGTGCCGTCAAGCGGCGCTTCGATCCTATCGTGAGGGCCTTCGGAAGAGTCGAAGGATCTGGAAGTCCGCTCGCAAACGGCGAGATCATCCGCATGGGGGACGCCTTTTTCGAGGTGATACACATACCGGGGCATTCGAACGATTCGATATTTCTCTATTCGAAATCCGAAGGGGTGCTTTTCAGCGGAGACAGCCCGGTCAACATTCGGTCCTCCGACGGAACTTATTCCGAGGAATTTACGGCCGTCATGGAGCGCGTATGCGCTCTTCCGATCGAAACCATCTACTCCGGGCATGACGATCCGATTACGGACGGCGCCCGGTCGGTATTGCGCCGGTCACTGGAGAACATCCGCCGAAGCGAAGGGCGCCGCGCGTATTCGGGATACGATGGGATTCTTAAAGATGGAGCGAAAGGAGTTAGCGGCTCCCTTGAGGGCCAATAAAGGCGCCAGGCGCGGGCCGGTATTTTTACTGAATAAAAGCCTTACACAGGAGGGGCATATGCTTAAAAACATGAAACTGGGCACGAAGATCATTTCGAGTTTTCTCGTGCTCACGGTGATCGCGGCTCTGGTGGGCGTTATCGGTATAACCAACATACTGCGCATCAGCACCGCCGGCGAGGCGATGTACGAGGAAAACGTACTCGGCCTGGAAGCGGTTTCGGAGCTGCAGGAGAGCGTCCTCAATATGCGCATTCTCTCGATTGTTTCGATTTACGAGAGGTTCCTTCTCAACCGAGACGCAAGCCAGAGGTTGAACGACGTGGCCGAGGTGGATAAAAAGTGGGCTGCGGCGCTGAATAAATACGAATCGGCAGCAAAATCATCCGAAGATAAGGAGATTATCGGAACCTTCAAGACCGAACTTCTCAAGTACAACCAGATGAGGGATGAAATACTGCGATATGTTAACGCCAACGATAAGGATAACGCCATCCGTTTACTCGGAGAGGCCGGGGCCCAGGGGGCCAAACTTCCGCCCCTGTTAACGACACTGCTGGAGCGTAATTCAAAACAGGCCATGGAGAGGGCGCAGGAGAACACCTCGCTTGCGCGCAACTCGACGACATTGACCATTCTGATCTGCGTTCTGGGCGTGATTATCGCGCTCGGCCTGGGGATCTTTCTGTACCGTAATATTGCGCGGATCCTTTTGACGCTTATTTCCGAGACCAAACGTTTGACGGACGCGGCAGTTGGAGGGAAGCTCGACATCCGCGCAGATCCGGGACAGATTAACTTCGAGTTCCGGCCCATCGTCGAAGGGATAAACGCGACGCTCGACGCGGTGATAGGCCCGCTTAACGTGGCGGCGGAGTATGTGGACCGAATATCCCGGGGCGACATTCCGTCGAGGATAACGGATTCGTACAACGGAGACTTCAACGAGATAAAGAACAACATCAATATGCTTATCGAGAACCTAAACGCGGTGGTTTCCGAGATAAGGCATATGGACGAGCAGCACAGGGCGGGCGAGGTGGATTATTACCTGGATCCCTCGAAGTTCTCGGGCGTTTATTACGTCATGGCCCAGGGATTTGTGGATACCACTCATTTCCACGTGGACGCCATCCTTACCATGCTCGACATCGTGAAGTCCTACGCCGAGGGTGACTTCGAGCCGGTGCTTAGAAAATTCCCGGGAAAGGCCGCAATAGCGAACGAGCGGCTGGATTTACTCCGTAACAATCTCGGTAGCGTTATAAACGAGATGCGGGTGATGTACGAGGCGCAGAGGGCCGGGGATATCGATGTCCTTATTCCGGCGGAAAAATTCACCGGAGCCTTTCGCCGGGTGGCGGAGGGTGTAAACGACGCGGTAAAGCTGCACATAGACAATATCCTGGAGATCCTCGGCATACTTGGAAGCTACGCGGACGGGGACTTTACGCCGGTTCTTAAGCCCCTCCCCGGCAAGCAGGTGATAGCGAACGAGAGGATGGACCAGTTGCGCGATTCCATGAACGAGATTACCGATCTGGCCGAATCGATAGCGGCCGGAAACCTGAAAGTGAATGTAAGGGTCCGGTCGGAGCGCGACCGCCTGATGCAGGCCCTGTACAGGATGGTCGAGGGACTTATACGGATTGTGGTGGACGTCAAGGGGGCCTCCGACAGCGTGGCCTCCAGCGCGAACGAGTTTCAGTCGACGGCGCAGCAGATGTCAAGCGGCGCGACGGAGCAGGCGGCCGCGGCGGAGGAGGTGTCCTCGAGCATGGAACAGATGAGCGCGAACATTCAGCAGAACATGGAGAACGCCCAGGCGACCGAGGGCATAGCGACCAAGGCGGCCTCGGACGCCCGTGAGGGCGGCGAGGCCGTGCGGGAGGCGGTACGCGCGATGCAGGACATCGCCTCGAAGATTACGATCATCGAGGACATCGCCTACCAGACCAATCTGCTCGCGCTTAACGCGACGATCGAGGCGGCGCGGGCGGGAGAGCACGGCAAGGGATTTGCGGTCGTCGCGACGGAGGTGCGAAAGCTCGCCGAGCGCAGTCAGGAGGCGGCGGCGGAGATTACGAAGATCTCCGCGGAAAGCGGGCGTGTGGCACAGAGGGCCGGGGAGCTTCTTTCGAAGCTGGTTCCGGACATCCAGAAGACAGCGGACCTCGTGCAGGACATCAACGCGGCGTCGAAGGAGCAGTTTGGCGGCGCGGACCAGATCAACAAGGCAATTCAGCAGCTTGATCAGGTGATCCAGCAGAACGCCGGGGCCTCGGAGGAGATGGCCGCGAGCGCCGAGTCGCTTTTCGCTCAGTCCAGACAGCTCCAGGACACCATGGATTTTTTCAAGATCGAAGGGGGGCGCAAGGGCGTGGCATCCGCCCCGCGCACCGCGGCAAGACCGGCCGGAAAGCCCGCCGCCTTCCAACAGCCGAGGCCAATGGCTTCCAATGACGACGAAGTGGAGTATGAAGATTATGAGAAGTTTTAGGGTTGGCCGCCCCCGGAGTTATGCGGCGGCCTTTGGTCGGGTTGTTGTGGAGTCGGGCTGGGGGAAACCATGAATCTTGACAGAATGAAACAGACCTATTTCGCCGAGACAGCGGAGGTGCTTTCCGAGATGGAGCATCTGCTTCTGGAAATCGAGAAAGCTCCGGAGGACGAGGAGTTGATTAACGCGCTCTTCAGGGCGGTCCATACGATCAAAGGGTCGTCGGGCATGTTCGGCGTGAAACCGGTCGAGAGCTTCACCCACGTAGCCGAGAACGTTCTGGACCGGCTGCGAAAAAAGGAAATTGACCTGGATGGCGAACTCTCCGCCGCGCTTTTGGCGTGCCATGACCATATAACGGCGCTTCTCGACCTGCATCGAAAGGGGGCCGACGAGCCGCTCGATGAGGAGACGGAGGCCAGGGGCACCGACCTCGTCGCGCGCCTCGAGCGTTACGGCGCCGGAGTTCGGCGGAAGGCGCGGCCTGATGCGGCAGGAGAAACCGCCCGCGCTTTAGGGCCTTCCGGCGGCGCGGACGAGGGGGACGAGGGAGTGGGAAGCGCCAACTGGCATATCTCTCTCAGATTTAAACGGAATGTCTACCGAAACGGGCTGGACCCCTTTTCATTTATCAACTACCTGCGCGGAATGGGCGAGATCGTAAACCTGATGACCGTGCTGGACGGGATGCCGCCGCTGGAGTCAATGGACCCGGAGCTGTGTTACCTCGGTTTCGAGATTGATTTCAATGCCGAAACCACGAAAGAGGAGATAGAAAACGCGTTCGAGTTCGTACGAGACGATTGCCAGATCAGAATTATTCCGCCCCACGGCGGTATCGAGCTTTATAAAAGGCTCATCCATGAGCTTCCGGAGAACCCGATGAGCATAGGCGAAATCCTGATCGAGAGCGGAACGATCACCCGCTCGGAACTCGATACGGTGCTGGCGATCCAGAGCGAGGCGACAGCCGGGGACGGCGAGCCGCCCCGGATCGGCGAGATCGTCGTGGAGAGGAAGATGGCCGCCAGGGAGGTGGTCGAGGCGGCGCTCGAAAAACAGAAACAGATACGGGCCGTGGAGGAGAGAAACAAGCGGTCCATGCGGATAGACGGTGAAAAGCTCGATCAGCTAATCAATTTCGTGGGCGAGCTTGTGACCGCCGGTGAGAATGTAAAACAGCTCGCCGCGCAGAACGGCGACAACGATTTAATGGAGTCGGCGGATCGAATGTCGCGCCTTATCGAGGAAATCCGCGAAGGCGCAATGAACATGCGGATGGTGCAGATAGGCGAGACCTTCCGAAAGTTCGAGCGGGTGGTGAGGGACATCGGCCGCGAACAGGGCAAGGAGATCGATCTTGTAATAAGCGGGGCCGATACCGAACTCGACAAGACCATCACCGAAAAGATAAGCGATCCGCTAATGCACATAGTGCGGAACGCGATTGACCATGGAATCGGCACGCCCGATGTCCGGCGAGCCAAGGGGCGTCCGGCGCGAGGCCTAATGCGCCTGCACGCCTATCACGAGACAGGCAGCATCGTCATAGAGGTCAGTGACGACGGCGACGGGCTCGACCGTGAAAGGATACGGGCCAGGGCGGTCGAGCGGGGCCTTGTGGCGGCAGGGCAGCAGCTTACGGAATCCGAAATCCTTCAGCTCATTTTTAGGCCCGGTTTTTCGACGGCGGAGAAGGTTACCAACATCTCCGGCCGCGGCGTCGGGATGGATGTCGTCAAGCGAAATATCGAATCCCTTCGAGGAGTCGTCGACGTCGAGAGTGAGGAGGGAGTGGGGACGACCGTAAGGATACAGCTCCCTCTTACGATCGCGATCATCGACGGGTTCATGTTCCGGGTGGGGGAGCTAACCTATGTGGTCCCGCTCGACATGGTGGTCGAGTGCGTGGAATTCGCGCGAGAGGATTTCCAGGGGATGGAAGGCGGCAGTTTCATGAATCTGCGCGGCTCGGTGCTTCCCTTCCTGAGCCTCCGGGATTTTTTCATGGAAGACGGGGAGGAACCGGCGCGCGGAAACGTAATCGTTGTGGAGTACGCCCGCAAGCGGGCCGGGCTCGTGGTGGACAAGCTTGTGGGCAAGTTCCAGACTGTAATAAAGCCCATGGGCAAGGTGTTTGGCGACATGCACTGGCTGAGCGGCTGCACGATAATGGGGACCGGAGAGGTCGCCTACATACTGGACGTTCCGCGCATGATATTGACGATCGAATCGCTCGTCGAGAGGGAAGGCGCGCCCGTGTGAGGTGAGAAATGGATGAAGAAAGAACCGCCGAAGATGCCCGTAAATATCTGTGTTTTCTCATCGGAAGCGAGAAATACGGCATCGACATAGTAAACGTAATGGAGATCATAGAGTACGGGCAGGTAACGAGGGTCCCTCTCGCGCCGCAGGCGGTCCGCGGCGTGCTGAACCTGAGGGGGAGCGTCATTCCGATCGTCGACCTTTCCTCCAGGTTTTACGGCTACGGGAGCGGCATAACAAGGCTCTCGTGCATCGTGGTGGTCGAGATCGAACGGCAGGAGGAGCGAATAACGATGGGATTGCTCATCGACGCCCTGCACGAGGTGGTCGACATCCGGCCCGAAAACACCGAACAGACCCCGGGCTTCGGAGCGAAGATCCGTTCCGAGTTTATACAGGGGATCGGCAAGACCCACGGGCGTTTCGTAATACTGCTCAATCTGGACCGTGTACTCGACATCGAGGAGCTGAAGGCCGGGGGCGCGGCCTCGGCGCGCACACAGGGTCGGGCGTCAAGCGGGTCGACGGCGCCGCGCTGATGGGGGGCGGAATATGAACGGGTTCAATCCTCTTTCGGAGACCTCGGTGACGCGATGGCGGCCGCTAAGCGACGCCGAGTTCGGCCGTTTCAGGGAGATTCTGTACAGGGAGATGGGGATTCATCTTTCCGACGAAAAGAAATCCCTGGTGGCGGGGAGACTTATGAAGCGCCTTCGCCATTACAGGCTGACAAATTATTCGGATTATCTGGAGATGGCGCACGACGCAAGGAACGGCGAGGAGCTGCGTGTTTTACTGAACCTGCTAACCACAAACGAGACGCACTTTTTCAGGGAGGCGGACCACTTCACCTTTCTGTCCGGAATCCTGCGGGCGCGCGCGGATTCCGGCACTTTCAGGGTGTGGAGCGCGGCCTGCTCCACAGGGGAGGAGGCCTACAGCATCGCCATGGTCCTCGACCATTCGTTTTCCGGACACGCCTGGGAGGTCCTTGGATCGGACGCTAATGACGATGTGGTCCGCAGGGCGAAGAGGGGGGTGTATCATATCGAGAGCGTAAAGGACATCCCCGAGCCGTTCCGAAAGAAATATTGCATGCGGGGCGTGCGCTCACAGGAGGGGAGGATGCTCATCGGAGAAAGCCTGAGACGAAGGGTGGACTTCAGAACGATAAAGCTGAACAGGCCTCTTCCGCCAATAGGGACCTTCGACGCTGTTTTCCTTCGCAATGTAATGATCTATTTCAACAACGCGACGAAGCGAGATGTGCTCGACCGAATTTATCCGTTGATCAAACAGGGCGGATATCTTATAATAGGGCATACGGAAAGCCTTGTAGAATTCGGAGGGGCGTACGTCAAAGAGGCGCCGTCGGTTTACCGTAAACCATGAAGCTGCCCCCGGCCCCCGATTATGTGCTGGAGATATTCCTCCAGCCGGGCGAATTCTACTGGAGCGACGCCTTTACCCGGATACGCACGGTCCTGGGTTCATGTGTCGCTTTGTGCGTGTGGCACCCCAAAAAGAACATTGGCGGGATGTGTCATTACATACTGGCCTACAAGCAGGATAACGCGGGCGGGGAGCTCGATCCGAGGTACGGCAGCGACGCGATAAAGATGATCATGAACGAGATACGCCGATCCAATACGGCGCCGGATGAATACCATGTAAAGATGTTCGGAGGGGCGAACATGTTTCCGGATGTCGAGGGTAGGAGGCTCGATATAGGGGCGAAAAACATACTGGCCGGCGAGGAACTGTTACGGGAATACGGTTTCCAGATAAAAAGGGCGCGGATAGGCGGAACACGGCCGCACAATATAATTTTCGATCTATGGAGCGGAAACGTATGGGTAAAAAGGGGGGAATAAAGGTCCATATCGTAGACGATTCCGCGCTTCTCAGGCAGGCGCTTACGGAGATACTGGGCTCTGACCCGGATATCAATGTAATAGGAGCCTCGTCGGACCCGTTGTTCGCTGAAAACCATTTCAACCGGGAGTGGCCCGACGTCATCATCCTCGACGTAGAAATGCCCCGCAAGGATGGAATCACCTTCTTGCAGGAGATAATGGCAAGGCGCCCCACGCCGGTCATCATATTCACGGCGCACGGGAAAATCGCCATGCAGGCGATGGCCGCCGGCGCCGTCGAGGTTCTCTCCAAGCCTTCGCTGGAGCTTAAAAAATTTCTTTACGACTCGGTCGCCATGCTGGTCGACGCGGTTAAATCCGCCGCGCAGGCGAAGGTGGTCAGGATGCCCGAATCCAGGTTTTCGGACATAAAGATACGCCCAAAGCTTACCGCCGACAGCGTTCTTGGGCCATGGGACGGCAGGGCGGTAGCGCGGACGAAGGACCGCGTGGTTGCCATAGGCGCCTCGACCGGAGGGACGCAGGCGATAGAGTACGTGCTGACCGCGCTGCCGAAAGAATCCCCCGGAGTCGTAATCGTTCAGCACATGCCGGAGAAGTTCACACAGGCCTTCGCGGAACGCCTGAACGACATATGCGAGATCGAGGTGAAGGAGGCGTCCCACGGCGATCCGGTACGCTCGGGACAGGCTCTCATCGCGCCGGGCAACCGCCATCTGCTGCTTAACCGCAGGGGCGACGAGTATTACGTGACCGTAAACGACGGTCCTCTGGTAAGACGACACCGCCCCTCGGTCGATGTGCTGTTTCGCTCCGCCGCGAAAAACGCGGGAGCGAACACTCTCGGCATAATCATGACTGGAATGGGCGACGACGGAGCGGCCGGGATGTTAGAGATGCGAAACGCCGGCGCGAAGACGGTCGCCCAGGACGAAAAAAGCTGCGTGGTCTTCGGCATGCCTAAAGAAGCGATAAAGCGCGGCGGGGCCGAGCGGGTGCTGCCGCTGGAAAAGATTCCCGACGTGATCATGAAGGTATAGAGGGTGGAGACAGTGACCGTCGAACATATGCGGCAGCCCGATACGCTTTCAGTGGAGCCCTCAGTTCGCCCGGGGGCCATAGGAGAGATACGAAGCACCTTCGAGTATCTGCGGGAGAACGTCGGATCGATACTCGGCGATACGCGGGAGTTCCTGATACGCGCGGCGCTGCGCCTCCGGGAATTCGGATCCATGGTTTTCCCGCATATCAAGTATTTTTACGCGATAGAGGGGGAAGGGGAGGATGACTCGTTTCTCAACAGGGTCATCAACGCCGAGAAGCGGGCGATTGAAGCGATAGTCGAGCAGAGCCTGGACGTGCTTCGATCCGATGAAGAGATAACGAGCGATGTTATGTCCGGCATACAGCGCAGTTTCGAGATCCCGCGCAGGGTGGAGGCGATAATCGACATCATCGAGGCCATCGAGATACATTCGGTGAATACCATGATCGTATCGAAGAAGACCGGCATGGAGGGCGAGGCGCTCGCCCGTATATCGTACGAGATGGGCAACCTTTCCAGGGACGCGAATGGGGTTTCGTCGAAGTTCGCCTCCATGATAAAGGACCTCGACGAGGCGTTCGAACGGTTCGGCGAGATGCGCAAGGCCCAGGCGGAGAACTACGAGCGCTACCTTTCACGCTTTAGAAGCGCGGCCGACGATATGTTCCGGGACACCGCTGGCGAGCTTGTAAACGCCGCGGGAGATGTCATACGGATGACGGCGGCAATGGACGGAGTGGACTCGTCCATTCGCGGTGTGATCGACCGCATCAGCATAGAGGACGTTCTAAGGCAGGATATCGAAAAGATCATATTCCTGGCGGAAGAGTTCGACTCGGGGTTTGCGACATATTTCCGCGGCGCGCTCGGCAGGCTGGGGCCGGAACGGTTGACGTTCGCCTCCCTGGTCATGATGCGCATGAAGGTGGGGGCGATAGCGCGGAATCTCGATATGATAATCGAGGAGGCGTCGCGGGGATTTTCCGGGGTGCGCGACACGCTTACGGGCAAGAATTTTGTCGGGGAGGGCGGGCGCTCGTCGATTCAGCAGAGCCTGCGCGGGATGGACGCCATCTACGACAGGATAGAGTCGGTCCGCGAGGGCTTTGGCAGGGCGATAGAAAAGATAATCGGCGGGCGCCGAAAGCTGTATGATACTGCGGGCAGGGTGCTCGGCATTGTGTCCGGGTTTGGCGCGTTTTTTGACCAGATGGGCGCAATCGCGCGCCGTTTCGAGATCATCACGATGATAACGAGGATCGAGCTTGCCAGACACAACGAACTGCGCCTTGCGCTTGAAGGGACGCTCACCGAGGTGAGCTCTCTCCCGGGTGAAATCAAGCGTGTCGTCGACGGCTTAAACGGGCTTTACGGGGAGGTGATGAGCGCGATGCGCTCGGATATGGACCGTTACGACACGAGCTTCAAGTTCGAGGAGCGCCGTCTTCTGAACGGCATCGAGGCCATAGAAAACGTGGCGCGAAGGGTATCCGAGTCGCGCGGAAAGTACAGGCAGGTGCTGGAACAGATCGAGGAAAAGAGCCGGCATCTCCTTGGATTTATCGGCCAGGAGGATGAACGCTTCGGGCGCCTTCGTGAAATCCGGGCCTCGCTCGACTGGCTAAGCGGCGCCCTTGAGACCGCGTCATTTACGGATGGGGGCCTGCCGGATTTCGATATGGAAAACGAGGCGCCGGCGATAAAACAGAGCGTAGCGGACGCGGGGGAGGAGGGCGATTACAGAAGGATGATGCTGCTCTCCCTGCTTGGCGAGGCGCACGGTGGGGCCGGGCAGGAAGAAGGAAGCACCACTTTTTTTTAAGGAGAGGACCCATGGAAACCACCGGAACAAGGGCGCGCGGCGAACGCGCCGAGGAGACGCAGTACATAACCTTTAGCCTTGCCGACGAGATTTACGGCATCGAGGTGTTGAAGGCGCAGGAGATCGTGGGGATGCAGAAGATCGCCCATGTTCCGCATTCCATGAAATTCATGAAGGGGGTTATAAATCTTCGCGGCCTGGTGGTGCCTCTCGTCGACATGCGCCTGAAATTCGGCCTGCCCGAAAAAGCCTACGACAAAATGAACGTGATCGTGGTGGTGCGGGTAAAGACCAGGTTGATCGGGATCATTGTGGACTCGGTTTCCGACGTTGTGAGCCTTCGCGGCGAGAAGATACAGGACACGGTCCACTTCAGCGTTAACATAGAGACGGACTATATCAGCGGAATAGCCGAGGAACAGGGCAAGTTAATCATCATTCTCGACGTCGACAGGGTGTTTACCGACGACGAGCTTAATCTGCTCGATGTCAAGGGATGAGCGGGGCGGACGCCGGCCTAAACGGCCATGGGTGCGGATGGGTCGGTTCCGAGCGTCCTTGCGAGCGTCTCCCTGAGATCCTCGATTCTGTACGGCTTTGACAGGATGTCGCAAAACCCGTATTGGCGGTAGTTCGCCATGACCGGATCGTTCGAATATCCGCTCGAAACGATGGCCTTCACTCCGGGCTGGATCTCCCGCATGGCGAGGATTGTGCCCTTCCCCCCCAGGCCTCCGCGCACGGTGAGATCCATGATGACCGCGTCGAAAGGACGCCCGTTTTCGAGCGCGTCGGCGAAAATCTCCAGGGCTTCCACGCCGTGCCTTGCGCACGAAACCTTGCAGCCGAGGACCTCCAGCATCCTTCCCGTGACACGGAGTATGCCCTCCTCATCGTCCATAAGCAGGATCGAGTATGCGCCCTTTCGCTCACTCGCCGCAACTTGATCCCGCCGGTCCGCTTTGGGCGCGGCCGGGATGTGTCTGATATTCTCGGTGTTCTTCATCTCAGAGTTTAATACGCGCCGCGGGTTGAACGCGGCATACGCGCCCGCCGCGGGTACCGTACCATTGTATCACCGGCATGAGGCTTTTCCACGCAAAAAGAGGAAGCCGGATGAAAATGAATCAAACGGTGAAAATTCTCGACGCCCACCGGATGGACGACTGAAAAATATGGGGGAATTCGTTCTCGCCCAGGCCAAGCTGTTTATTGAGAAGCCCCAGGGAGTCCCAGTCCCCCCGCTCGTATGACATGGCCGTTTCGAGCGCGGTACGGTAGAGGTTTTCACCGCCGAGGAGCGCGGTTTTTATCGCCTCGGAAAGGGGGAGATCGTTCAGGATCTCCTCCATGGGCTGGTCTATGAAGGCGTCGATCATGGAGAACATGCCTGTAAGGAACAGGTCGGAGGACCTGTCCTTCATGCCGATTCGCGGCGCGATGAGCTCGCAGAAGCGCGCCCGGCTCATCGAGGTAAGCACGAGCTCCTCGGGCTTGTCGTCGCCCATGCCGCTGAGCGCGACGAGCGACACCAATTTCCTGAATTCCTTGAGCCCCAGAAGCGAAATCGCCTGTTTGATGGACTGTATCTTTTTCGCGAAACCGAACGCCGCCGAATTGATGAAGCGCAGCAGCTTGTAGGTGATGGAAACGTCGCGCTTGACGATTTCCTCCAGCTCTCCGAAATCGGCGTCCGGCTTGTGGACCTCCCTGAGTATCTGCATGTAGTTGAGCTTGTAGCCGGGAATGTCCCTGCCCGCGACGATTTCCGGCCGGGCGAAGAAATACCCTTGAAAATACGAAAAGCCCATCTCCATGGCCTCGTCGAATTCGCTTCGCGTCTCTATCTTTTCGGCGAGGAAGCGGATGCGATCGTGACCAAGCTGGCCTATAAGCGCCTGCCGTTCCCTGACGCCGGATATGCGAAAGTCGAGCTTGATGATGTCGGCCATGTCCACGAAGCGCTGGAGCTCGGGCTTGAAGATGAAATCGTCGAGCACTATCGTGTAGCCGGCCTTTTTTAGCCTTCTGCACGCGGCGATCACCTCGTCGTCCGGCTCGATGGTTTCGAGTATCTCCACGGCGAGCTGTTCCCGCGGGAACATCGTCGCGGTCTCCCCGAGGAGGAGTTTCCGGGTAAAATTGATAAAGGCCATCCTGCCGCCTGTGATCGAATCCAGGCCGAACAGGAGAAAGCTGTTCATGATGGTCTTCGCCGAGGCGAGGTCGCCGTCGGCGCAGTCGAAAAAGTCGCTAAACCCTGAGCGAAACAGGAGCTCATAGGCGTAAAGATCGAGCTTTCTGTCGAAAATTGGCTGGCGGGCCACATAGACCCCGCGCATGCGCTCGACCGGTTTTCCCGGGACTTTTTTATCGGACATCCATCATTTCCTTACATTCCGCTTTTATATAGGGTCCTTTTTACTATATCCCGGTTGCGGCGCGTATTCAAAACTTTTTTGCCGTGCCCGCTCAACGCGAGATGGTGAAAATTTTTATTATTGCTTGACAGTATTTAGTATATATATATTTGTATACTGAGGGCGGATTTGTGCCATACTCTCTCCGCGGTTGCCATTAGTTAAGGGAAGCGATTCCCTCGCACGCTTAAGTACCCTTTCCGCTCTGCGGCCGCGGGTCGCGGGGTGGAAAGGGCGCTTTTTTTCCCATGCTGCTCAACGGGTTCCCTGGCCGGCCCTCTCGATCTTCTCCTTGAGCTCTTTTACGTCCGTGTCGAACATTATGGTCCGCTCGCGCCAGTTGCGGTCGTTCCTGTGGTATTCCATCGATACGGCTATCGCCTCGAGTCGCGGCACGAAGACCACGGCGCCGTCCGGCGTCTTCATCTCCCGTTCTCCGGCGGGAACGCAGTAGAAGAGCGAATTGCCTAGCAGGCGCTCGAAGAGCTCGTCGCCGGCCTTCTCACGGAAGCGGAAAAGCCGCTTCGAGCGGAACTCGATGCTAAAGGATCCGCCGGGACCGGTGAATTCGATGGCGGAGTTTTCGGTGTCGGCAAAATAATTATCGAAACCGCGCAGCACCATCACGTCCCCTTTTTTGATGTAGCTTCTGGCTATAAGCAATATGAGATTGAGTTTGACCGGATGGCGGTACAGGGGCTTTAATATTTCCTCGTCGCGCTCGGCCTTTTCGCGTTCGGCGGGGCTCGATGGGCGCGGGGGGATCGCGTTTTTTCCTTTAAGCACGCGGTCGATGTCGAGGCCCCGGGGGAGCGCCGCCCGTCGGTGTCCGGCCTCGGGCTCGCTATAGTCCGTAAGCGTGCCGAAGCAGGACCCGCGCACCCGGTACCAGTAGCGCAGGCCCGGCAGGGCCCCTGCGTCGAGATACTCCGTACCGGCAGTCTCCGCGATGCGGCCGAATTCGCCGTTTTGCCCCGGCGCGCGGTAGATCAGGTAGCGCTCTCCATCGGCGGGGCGCGCCGAGGACCACGAGAGGCGCACCCCGTCGGCGGACTCTCCGTCGCTCGCCGAGAGCGCGGCGATCCAGTCGAGCGTGCCCGAGAGGTGCAGGAGAAGGCGCCGCGCGAGTATGGCCGCCGCGCTCATTGCGCCCTCCTCGGATTCCGACGGCTCCGCGCTTTCATATTCGAAGGACGCCGAGGCGATGTCCAGCACGCGCGCGGACGCCGTGTACCTGCCGTCGCTCGCTTCGAGTATGAACACCACAGCCTTTGCCGCGCCGCTTTTTCGAAGCAGGGAGCTCAGGCGCGCCGAGGGATCGCGCTCCTCGCGGACCAGGCGCCCGGCCTGGTTTTCGAGCGCCGTGGTGTCGATAAGGGCGAAGCCTTCGGCCGCCGCGAAGACGCCCCGGAAGCCCGCTTCGGCGCGCTCCATCGTTACGGCCTCCACGGCCTTGGAGCGTGACGATACAATGGCAAGGGGGATCTTTTCGCCTGGGTGTACATGGCCGGCCGTTCCGGCGAGGAGGAGCAAAGCGGAAAGGATGGTCGGACGTATTCTCATCGACGGTGTCTCCTGGGGGATGAAAGATTACAAATAAAAGATTTTTCCACTATCAGCTTTAATAGGAATTTAACACCATAAATGCCGAAGGCGCAAGTGTAAAATTGCAGGAGGCGGAGAAGATCTGGATCTGTGGGATTGCCGGCCAGTGTGATCTCCAATCCGGAATCATGAGTTTAAGGTGTCGGCAAGCAAGGGGTTGCAATCCCTTGTTCTGGTGTGAGACGGGACCGATTGTGGGAGTGGTGCACACCAACGGAAAACAAGGGGCTGCAGCCCCTTGTGGTTATATGCTGGTCGCTTGCGGCAATAATTAGTGCTTGAACTGAGGCCGTGCCGGCTGTACGGTGATACACGCATGACGTCGTGCCGCGGAACAGGGTGCCTTATCCGTCCCTTGGCCCGTTCCGCGAAGAACACGCCATGCGGGGAAATCTTTAATCTTTAATCGACAATCGGTAACCATGAATATCGAAAAATCCATCTCCCTCTACAAACGCGCCTGCGAGCTTATGCCCGGCGGCGTGAGCTCGCCCGTGCGAGCCTTCGGGTCGGTGGGCGGGAACCCGCTCTTCATAAAAAAGGGCGCGGGCGCGCATATCTTCGACGAGGACGGAAACGAATATATCGACTACTGCATGTCCTGGGGGCCTCTTATACTCGGCCATGCCGATGAGGAAGTCGTTTCGGCGGTCGTAGAAACCGCCCGCGACGGCACGAGTTTCGGGGCGCCCAACCGCTACGAGGTGGAGCTTGCGGAAATGGTCGTAGAGCGCTTCCCCTCCATGGACAGGGTCCGCTTTGTAAGCTCCGGCACCGAGGCGGTGATGAGCGCGGTGCGACTGGCGCGAGGGTATACGGGGCGCGACATTATCATCAAATGCGACGGCTGCTATCACGGCCATGCCGACCACCTGCTTGTGGCGGGCGGCTCGGGGCTTGCGACCTTCGGCACGCCCGACTCCGCCGGCGTAACAGCAGCCAACGCGCGCGACACGGTCGTAGTGCCGTACAACGATGCCGGCCGCCTGGAAGACGCGCTTAAAGCGCACTCCGGCCGGGTGGCGGCCGTGATTATGGAGCCGGTTCCATGTAACTACGGGCTCATTCCGCCCCTTGGCAGCTATTCGTTTCCGGACTCGCACGGAGCCTCCGGGGACGTCTTGGGGCGGGTGGAACGCTCGCGGAAAAACTACCTGCACGAAGCGCGCGCGCTCTGCGACGCACACGGCGTGCTTTTAATCTTCGACGAGGTAATAACCGGCTTCCGTCTGGCGTGCGGAGGGGCGCAGGAGTACTTCGGCGTAAGCGCCGACATTACCACCCTCGGCAAGATAATCGGCGGGGGGCTTCCCGTTGGGGCCTATGGCGCAACGGGTAAAATAATGGCGAAGCTTGCCCCCGAAGGGCCGGTTTATCAGGCGGGGACGTTATCGGGAAACCCTCTGGCCATGCGTGCAGGAATCGAAACGCTCGCCAAACTGGACCGCATCGGAGCGTACGATCTCCTCGATAAAAAGGCCGAAGCCTTCCGTGCACTCCTCGCGCCGCTTGCCGGAAGGTATAAAGGAAAACTACTCGCTCTCCAGATGGGCTCGATCTTCGCGCTCTACTTTTCAGATCAGAAGGCCATAACCACGGTGGACCAGGTGCGCGCCTGCGACATGAAGGCCTTCGGCCGCTTCCACGGCGAGATGCTCGCGCGCGGCGTGTACCTCTCCCCGTCGGGCTACGAGGTGGGCTTTCTCTCCACGGCGCATACCGACGAGGACCTCGCGCGCACGGCGCGGGCGATGGAGGAGGCGCTGGGCGTGGTGGTGCGGTGAATTCGTGTCCCCCCGAAGGCGCGATTGGCCAATCGCGCCTTCGGGGGCGCCAATCGCGCCTTCGGGGGCGCCAATCGCGCCTTCGGGGGAACACGAAATAAAAAAATCTTTTACCATTTCCGCCGTCCCAAACGTATACATTATATGGGCCGGCACCGCAATTCCCAAAAACGAATATACATTCCGGGCGCGACGTATTTCATCACTACGGTGACGTGCGGACGGTATCCGTATTTTGAGGAGGAAATATTCCGGGATCTTTTTGTGCACGAATTGATGTATTGTTCCGAATTGAAATCATTTTCCCTGTACGGTTACGCGGTCATGCCCGACCATGCGCATGTGTTGTTTCGGCCGATGGGGGGATTTACATACTCGCAAATTATGCATTTTATCAAACGGCATTGCACGCGAAACGCGAATTTTATAATGGGGTACGCGCGTCCCGGCGATAACGATGAATGCGCCCCCGAAGGCGCGATTCGTCCCCTCGAAGGCGCGATTGGCCAATCGCGCCTTCGAGGGGACGCCCGTTTAAATGAATTTATAATGAAAATCCGCAATTATCGTGAAAAATTCGTCGCGCGACATGGGGATCGATCTCCATTTCCCCCGTTCAAATGGCAAAAATCATATCACGATCATTACATCCGCGACATGGACGATTTACGAAACCACCTCGCGTACATCGCGCGGCAATGTTCGCATCATGGGTGCGGCGGGAGCGTGCGGGTGGACGGGATGGGGGGTGAATCGTGATGCGTGTGATGAAAGGAGCGGATTCACCGGTACCGATTCATAAAAACTCGCTTAACACGACTACCTCTATATCTTCTACTTTTTTTATATGTCCGTCGTTGGTGATAAACAATGTAGCATCGTTTTCAAGCGAAACCGCAATCTGGAGGGCATCGGGTGTTTTAAGCTGATATCGTGCCCGTAATTCGGCTGCACGTTCGGCAACAAGCGTATCGATGGGATACATAATAATATTCTGCGAATCCACGAGGACGGTTCGATACTTCTCCGCGATTTCGGGCCTATTCATACGCAGTGGATGTGTGAGCACTTACACAAGGGTTATAACAGACGTCATTAGAACACGCTCTTTGTCGGTTGCGGCTAATATAACGCTTTCCATGAGCGTAGCGTATATCGGATTTTCCTCGATAAAATAAATGATCGGCGCGGTGTGGATCATTATTCGCCGGTGGTTGCGAACGATGGTACTCAGGTCCATGAATCGCGTTCGCTCGAAACATATTCCTGGGCATCCATTCCTTTCCAGATGTCGATTCCAACCCCCTTGATTTCTAAAATAGAATGGGCCCTTTCCGTTTCATCGGAGCGCAAATCGTTTACAAGACGCATAAGCAGGGCTTTTTTGTCCGCGCCGGGGAGTTGCGATATTTCTTTGTAGATTTTCCTGACAGAGTTCATTATAGGTTCTCCTGCTTATAAGGTAATTATGATTTATTTAGAATCAAGAAAAAAACATACGTTGCCATGAAGGCGCGGTTTCGTCCCGGGATTCCCCGGAAGGCGCGATTGGCCAATCGCGCCTTCCGGGGCACGTATATTGGTGCCGGGCGCAATATCATGAGATTCTTTACCGGCAATAGTTACGCGCCCCGGTTTAACAGCGTGCTTGTATTGACGATGACTTCCTTTCTGTGCGACAAGGTACCAGTCGTCCAGCTCGATGAGTCTGATGATATCGCGTACCTTCATTGGATGGAAAATTAACGTATTTGACCGGCAATGGCAATAATTATTTTTCGGGCATCCCCCCGAAGGCGCGCCATCTGGCGAGAATAAAATATGTTGACCGGCATTCCAGCATGGGTATATTATAAACACAGGCGGAATTTTTAAGGAGGCG
>MVZN01000041.1 GCA_002069125.1 Spirochaetes bacterium ADurb.BinA120 | reverse complement strand
ATATGGCAACCTCTAATAATTAGGTTTCTCCGCCCGCCTTCGGCGGGCGGAGAAACCTAAGTCCTGGTTGTGCCAGTAGTTACAAATCATGGGAAATTCAAAAAGATAATTTTTAGAGGTTCCCATATGATATATAGACATTGTTGCACGAATGATCATTAAAGCAAATTTGCTGAATAGTTACCATTGGATTATTATTGTATTTCCAAACAGGCGAGAGTGAGCCGGTCAGCGGGTTCGCGGAGTGGTGCGCCGACGTTCTCCCGAGGGGGAATTTGGTCGAAAAAAAGGGGAGGTGGGCATGTGGATTTATATGAATAACGCGTTTCTTTCCATCGTCCAGAATGATAGTGTTCCGGTTATTCTCCTCGTTCGGGCCCGTCGTTCCGGGGACGTCGAGTCGGTTTTCCCGGATGCCGGAGTCATTGAAACCTCAGGTTCCTATTACGCGTTTCGGCCGAGTATCAGCCGGGAAGTCGTCATCGATCGAATTGCGAATGCGGTTCTGTCTATCGATTATCCAAATTTCAAAGATTCGGTTTCGAACGCGTGGAGTCGAGGAATATACTCATCCGTATGGAACAAAACGCTCGAAGGATTCGATACCGGAATGTATTCCCGGCGGCGTTCCCGTGTAAATAATAATCGTAAGGAAAATAGTGCGAGCAGGAGTAGTATGGCGACAAAGGAAAAGAGTGCGGATTCAACGACTTCTTTTCTCCCCAAATCGGCTTCTCCGACAGACGATCGAGATGTGATCGATCTAAAGGGCGAGGATCTTTCCAAGGTGGATTTTGTGGATAAGAGGTCCGCAGACAATAATACTATCAAATAACTGTCGGCGCTGCGGTTTTTTTACGGCATAAGGCTTAAAACCGTTGATGATGCCCGGCAGCAAAAAGATACTCGGGGAAAAGTGACGCGGCGGATGCGGCCGGCAATACCGCATAAAACGATACGTGCGAGGCCCATCCATGGGACGCTCCCGGTTTCTATATGACATCATGATGCGCTTCTTCAAACCCTCCCGCCCGTGGGAGTGCGTCTCGCCCTTCCGAAAAAATGATTCCGAACAAAACGCCTCCGCGCACATCGCCCGGAGGTCTCCCGTTCGCTCAGCCGGCCACTACCGTACCGTCCGGTTCGATCCTTACGGTCATTCCGTCCCGAACATGGCGCAAAAACTCGTCGCCCAGGCCGTCCACGGTGACCACGCTCGTGTCGTTCCAGACCTTCGCGAGGATGACGCCGCCCGCCGCAAGGGAGTCTATCCGTTCGGAGAAGAGGAGCGCCGCCGGGCCCACGCCGCGCGCCGCGACCGTTTGAAGCACCATGCCGCCGGTCGTCGAGCCTATGGTCTTTGGAAGACAGACCGCCACTCCGGTCAGCGCCTTGCCGTAGAGGTCGGGATTGTTCTGGTCGGAGCAATGGATCGTTTTTTTCCCGGCAAGCGCCCCCTTTTGAAACGAGGCCAGCGTGTTCATGCCCTGCCGGCTCACTACGCAGGTCCCGGTCCATTCGCCCGGGATTATTGCGCGCCCCTTGAATGTCTTTTTCATTTTGCCCTCCCGCCGGCGATGATATCGAGTATATCCCCGTCCCTGTAATAGCGCGCAGTGGTGTAGGTGCGCAGCTTGTTGCTGTTGGTAATTACGGGCTCCCTGCCGCAGAGCGGATTGTTCATGTACATCAGCGGGCAGATGGACGAAAGGCTCAGGCCGGCCCTCCGGAGGCGCGCGCTCGCGCCGTTCTCGCGCATAAAGGCGGCCGCTACGTCGGGCGCCGTGGTTAGCACCGTGCGCACGGCGACCGAGCGCCGTCCGCGCCTTGAAAGAGCGTCCTCTATCCGCGAAAGCCAAGACCGGACCTGCGCGAGCGATAGGTGCGGGCAGCCTATAAAGCAGAGTTTCGGGCGCGCGTCCGGCTTTTTCCACATGAGCGGATAGGCGCGGTAGACGCGTTCGAGCTCGGCATCGTCGATGACGTATGTACGCGCTTTTTTCTTTACCAGGGATTTCTTTTTTTCGCGCGCCTCGGGGGTCAGGCGGTCGATGTGATAGAGGCCCACGGCGCCATTTGAGGCCATGGCCGCCCCCATGTCTTTCAGGTAGTCTTTAACCTCCTGCGTGAGATTGCCGCCGAGGTGCCCGTCCAGCCCCAAAATGTACGGAACGTCCTCCATCACCTTCATGCCTATGGCGCTTCCCAGCACCTGTGCCTCGGGCGTTTTGGAGGCCTTTACCTCGATGACCCAGTCGGCCATGCGGCCCCTGTCGGTGAGAAAGCCGAATTCAGGAGCCCTTCCGACGATCCCGCACAAAAGCTCTATAAGCCCCGAGTTCCTGTTGCTGCGGGCGCCGAGCACCGAGTTCGCGTATATCACGGCCGAGGACTCGGACCAGGCGAGGATATCGCCCTTTTTGGGGATGTTGCCCACCTCGTCGAGATAGCAGGCGCAGGTAAAGGCGTTGGAGTCCTTCAATCCGATTTTTTCAAGCTGTTTCTCGTATGCGGCCTGTTTGCCGTACATTATCCGAAAGACGATCTTTTTGAGCGGGCTTACGTTTAGGGTCGAGTAGTCGACGGGCCGTGGATCGACCGTAAAGGGGCGTTCGAGCCGTATGCCCGCAGCGATGAGCTCGTCCATAAGCTCGAATACGGGCGTGAGAAGCGGTATCCCCATAGAGGTGACCATGTGGAGGTTGTGGTCTATAGGCGCCAGGCGCGTCGCCCCGAAGGTGTCGCCGTAACGCACGACGGTTTCCATGGCCTTGCGCTTTACCTCGCCCCCGGCGCCGGCGAGAATATCCTTTTCCGCTTTTGTAAGTTTCATCGAACGGCCTCCCCCGGTAATCGCCCGGCCGAAGCGGGCGTGAATCATCGGGTGTTATGTATATTAAAAATATACTGGTGTCAAGCGTGTTTTGCGTTTAGCGCCAGTTTCCGCCGTTAAGCGTCCGGGCCGGATTCCCGATAGCATTGGTGTGCGCTTGTGCCGGTTTTCGACGCACGGCGGCGTTACCATTGAACAGGGGTGATTGCATGGACTGGCTGTTTCTCTTTGTCGCGGGCTTATGTGAAATAGGTTGGCCGCTGGGGCTCAAGATATCCCAGATATCGGCGAACCGGCTGCCCGGAATCGCGCTTGCCGTAGCGGCCATGGCCGCGAGCGGGCTGTTCATATGGCTTGCGCAGAAGACCATCCCCATGGGGACGGCCTACGCGGTCTGGACGGGAATCGGGGCGGCGGGGACCTTTGTCGTCGGCGTGCTCGTCTTCAGGGATTCCGCCGATGTTATGAGGGTTCTTTCCGTGGTCCTAATCGTCGCGGGGGTGGTGGGGCTCAAGCTCGCGCACCGATGAGGGGGGCGTCGGTTCCCGTCGCAGGCCATGTCGACGGGACGGCGGATGATCCCGTGCCTTCGACGGAAAGAGGAAAAGCGCTTGACCGGGTGAATAAAAATGAATAAATTTGAATGTAACTTCTTAACTTCCTAAGCAGGCCGGGACACTCGTTCAATCGGGAGGCGGGCTGGCCCGCTCGGCCCAGGCAGGAGAGTCTAATGGCAAAAACGATAACCATACGAATCGACGACGATACATACGAAATGTTTCGTAAGGCCGCGGACGGCGAGCGCAGGAGTATTTCGAATTTCATCGAGTACGCCGCCGTCTCCTACATCACCGGAGAGGCGTACGTCTCCAATGGGGAGATGAGGGATATCCTTGCGGACAAAGCTCTTGTAAAGAGTCTCAGGAAAGGGCTCGATGATGTAAAGAAGGGCAGGTATACCGTTGTCGGCTGAGTTCCGAATAGCGGAAACACAGGGTTTCAGAAAGAAGATCGGGAAACGGGATTATTCCGCTATCTACGATAAAATTGTCGCTTACGTGTACCCTCAGCTTCGCTCCAATCCTTTTTTCGGCCCGAATATAAAAAAACTGAAAGGGGAGCTCGGCGGAATTTACCGGTACCGCATAGGCGCGTTTTGTATGTTCTATACGGTTAAGTCGGAAAAGGTGATCGTATTCGTTCTCGATATAGCGAAACGCAAGGACAGCTATTGACGGTACGCCGCCTGCCTACAACGGCAGATCATAGCCTTTTAGCCCCAGCTCGTCGATGAGCTGCCGCATCTCGAGGAGCAGGTCGCGGCCCACCGGAACGCCCCTGTCGCGGCGCTCGAGCCAGGCTATGTGCTCCTTCTCCCCCGCGGTGTAGATTCGGTCGCGCCCCGGCATCTTCTTCGCGGCGCGGAGGGCGCGCAGGATGTCGCCCGCCGTCTTTTTGAAATCCCCCGGCTCGATGAAGGCTTCTATGTTTATGGCGATAAAGTAATGGCCCAGACTGTATGGGACCTTTTTCCCGTCGCGCATTCCGGTGAGCATCTTCATGAATCCTCCGCCCTGAAGGGCCGAGCAGAGGATCTCCACAACCGTGGCGTAACCGTAGCCCTTGTAACCGCCTCCCTCCTCTCCTATGCCGCCAAGAGGCGTGAGTGCCGCCGTGCCTTTGGTGAGGTCCTCGAGAATTTTCAGAGTATCGGTCCGAGTGTTTCCGTCCAGGTCGATAACCCAGCCCGGCGGGACGTCTCTGCCCTGGCGCGCGTAGACCTCGATTTTTCCCCGCTGGCTTATGGAGGTCGCGCAGTCCAGGAGGAAGGGAAAGTCCTCGTCGGTTGGAATGCCGTAGGTTATGGGATTGGTGCCAAGCATGTTCTCCACCCCGAAGGTGGGGGCGATGGAGGGTCGCGCGTTGGTTCCGGTGATGCCGATCATGTTCTCGCGAACGGCCATGAGCGCATAGTAGCCCGCGATGCCGTAATGGGACGAATTGCGCACAGCGGTCATGCCTATGCCGTAGGTCTTCGCCCTGTCCATCGCCATCCGCATCGCCTTTTTGGAGATGACATGACCCATGCCGTCGTGTCCGTCGATGACCGCCACGGCGGGCGCCTCGCGGACTATCTCAATTTTTGTGACGGGATTCAATATGCCCGCCCTTATGCGGTCGTAGTAAATGGGCTTTAGGCGGTTCATGCCGTGCGAATCGAGTCCGAGCTTGTCGGCGGTGATGAGCACCTCCGCCACGATTTTGGCGTCGGGGGCGGGAACGCCGACCCCCTCGAGCACGTCGATCATGAAGCGCTCGGCCGTTTCGAAATCTATCCACACGGTGTTCTCGTCCATATCCTTCTCCTTATCCCGCCGCGATCGTGGCGGCGATTAAAGGCAACTTTATGCCCGCTTGCCCCATATCAGTCAATAAGGTTTTTGACCTTGAAAATAATGCTGGATTTTTTGACGCCGGTATGGCCAGCATACGGCGCGTCCCGACCCCCATGGATCCCCGGAAAAAGGCCCAAACGTCCGGCGGAGAGGATGCCCGCGTGACGCCTTCGACGCGCCGGGCCGAAAACGGGCGCGCCAATGGGGCACAACACAAGGTTCGAGGTAATAGACCATGCGCAAATGCCTGCCTTCGGCCATCATGACACTTCTCATTACCTTTCCCGCCTGCGGAGGGTCGGGCGCGTCCGGAGGCGGCATCCAATGGAAGGGATTCGAGGAGGGCGTTAAAATCGCAAAGAGCGAGAATAAGCCCGCGGTTATCGATTTCTATGCATCGTGGTGCCACTGGTGCACTGTCATGGAGAAAGACACCTTTGCCAATGCCGATGTCGTTAAAAAGCTGTCCGAGGATTTCGTGCCGATCAAGATAGACATGGAATCGTCAAAGACCATAAGCATACACGGGCGGAGCCTTAAACCGGCGGATTTTGCGGCAATGATGGGCGTTAGGGGACTTCCCTCGCTGGTATTTATGGACAAGAACGGCGAATTCATCACCCAGATCCCCGGCTATATTAAGGCCGACACCTTTCTGCCCATTCTGTCATATATTAAAAGCGAATGCTATCTGCGGCACGTGAGCTTCGAGGACTATTTACATAAAAAAACCGACTGCGGCGGAAAATAATCCTCTTCAGAGTCCCCGCACTGCGTCGAGCACAAGGAAGTAGTGGAAACCCGCGCCGGCCAGAATGAAAACGTGGAAGATCTCGTGGAACCCGAACCTGCCCGGCAGCGGGTCGGGTTTTTTTATGGCGTAGATGAGCGCGCCCGCCGTGTACCAAAGCCCGCCGACGAGCATAAGCAGGAGGGCGCGCCGGGGCATGGCGTTTAATAGCTCCTTTATGGCCGCCACCGCCACCCAGCCCATGCCCACGTACACCGCTGCGGTGATTCCGCGCGGTCGCGCAATCCAGAGGAGAGTGATCGCTATGCCTATAACCACGAGGCCCCACTGCACGGCGACTATGCTCCAGGCCCAGGCGGCGGATAGATACGCGAAGGAGACGGGAGTGTAGGTGCCCGCTATCATCACGAATATGGCGCTGTGGTCGAGTTTCCGAAGCGCCGAGGTGCCGTTCTCGCCCGTCTTGGCGGCGTGATAGATGCCGCTTGCCGTAAAAAGTAGAGTCGCGGAAAGGCCATAGACGAGCGAAGCGGCCAGGGCTTTGGCATCGCCGCGCGTAAGGAGAGCGAGGATTACGGTCCCGGCAACGGCGGCAAGCGCGCCGGCGAGATGGGAGAGTGATGAAAAAGGCTCGCGTATCCTCATAGCGGTGTTTCTCCGGTAATGGACGAAGGATCCGTCAATAATAACACGACACGCCGGCACCGGGGCCGGTTGCGTATTTTTCCCCGCCGCGATCGCGCGCCCTATTCGCGGACGATTGGATAGGTCGCGCCGGCCTCCGGAAAGACGGCGACATGCGCCCGCTTCCCTATCTTTTTGGCGGCGATGTCGACGATTTCCTGCGGCGAACGCGCGTGGACGAAGAAGCCGAACTTCTTTATCTCGTCGTCGCTTAGCGTGGGCGCATGGAAAAAGAGGTCGTGCTGCCGCATGAGCTGCATCGAGTAGTACAGCAGGAATTTCTCCTCCACGTTTAGGCCCTTTCGTATCTTTTCCAGAAAACCCATCACGCGCGAGGGCCCCAGCGTACGAAGGATCGTCTTAACCAGCCACAGCGGCTTGGATTCCTCGGGCACGACGAGGTCGTCGGCGCCGCGCTCGGCCACCATGAAGGCTATTACGGCGCCGCCCGGTTTGAGCGACGGAAGCGAGTTGCCCACGCACTTCATCCCCTGCTTGAAGTTGATGTCCATGGGGTAGGAGTTTACGATGATGGCATCCATCCTGCGGTCGCAGACGAGGCCGCTCGTGCGATTGTTAAAGGCGATGGCCTCCCTGTGGCTGGCTACAGGGTCGCCGGCAAAGGCCGCAGTGATTTTTTTAGTGTGGTCTGTCGAAACGTTGAGGCAGAAAACCGGGGTCTTTATGAGCGAGCAGGCCTCCTCCAGGTCCTGGCGGAAGCTGTTGCTGTCGGGCATCATGCCCACGCGGTTGAACAGATAAGGCGGCTCGGCTATGATGGTGTGGTGGATGCCGATCGCCTCGAAATAGGCGACACCCGGGAAGATGTTTTTAAGCCCGCCGCCGAACCCCGCCCACAGGTGCGGCTCGACCATGCCGATGGAGATGATGAGGTCGGCGTCGGCAAGGTGCTTGTTCACCCAGACGGGCGTTTTGCGGCGGGTCTCGCCGAAGTAGTGGTTTTTGTCGCGGTCGAAGGCGTAGTGATTTTCCCATTTGATTCTGGCCAGGTTTTTCGCCCCCACCTTGAGGGCCATTTCGGTCTCGGTCATTGGCGTATGGATGCCGAGGGCCGGGATAAGCAGAACATTTTTCATGCCGGCCCCCGCCTTCGAGAGGGCCGCGAGGACGAGGTGAAAGAAGCGATCGACGGGCGTCGGGCGCGTGTTGTCATCGACCACGATGACGATCCTCTTCCCCTTAAGCTTCATCTTTTCGATAGGGGTCGATTTGACCGGTTTGGCCAGTGCCGCCCTGACGAGCGTGAGGTCGTTGGCTGGAATCTTGGCCGGTTTCCCCTCGGCCTTTGGATAATGCAGGGTCCACGAGTCGGGAACCCTTACTTCGAGCGTACCGCCTTTCCAGGGGAGTTTTACTTCCATGATTCACCTCGCGATTTGGAATGTCGAAAGGAGTTAAAGTTGAAGCCGCGGAGGCCCCATAATAAATATAACAATATGTTATATCTCAATATTGTCAAGTATTTGTCAGGTGTAGCCCGGAGCTGGTGCGCGAAAACCTGTGGACAGGGGAGATGGGATCTGATACCTGTGTGCAACCGGGCCGGTCCCGCGCCGGGCGGAGAGATAAAGCAGGGGATTTTCCGATGAGATGTCATTTGATCGTTCTATGCGCCCTTTTCATTCTTTCGCTCCAGTCCGTCTTCGCGCAGGAGTTCTACAACCGCCAGCTCAAGGGCAACCGGGATATGGTAGAACGGCAGTACTCCTCCGATTTGGAGAGGAAGGAGGCAATACTTCGAAAGATGCGCGAGTTCATCGCTGAGATAAACGGCCGGCTAAAGCAGGGGAGCTCTACGAAGATCGACGTTCCAATCGACATCGGGGCCGTGAGCGACATAAAGGCGACCGAGCAGATACATACCTCGAAAAAGCCGCCTCCGAGGGAGTTCGCCTATTTGCTCGACGACGTCGTGTACCGTTCCGAGGCGAACTCCCGAAGTGAGGTGCTGGGCAGGGTGGCTTTCGGTGAGAGGGTGGAGGTCTTATTGCAATCGGAGGAGATGGATACCGTGGACGGTACGCAAGGGCCATGGCTTTTGGTGCGCCGCGCCGGCGGCGATGAGGGATGGATCTTCTCGGCGTATCTCGGAAGGGAAAAGCCGGCCAGGCGGCCGGATAAAAAGGCGCAGGCTGTGGAGAAGAAAGGACCGGACGCGTTTTACGCCTATGTGGCCGACTCCGACGTACGCATGCGCGGCGCGGGTTCGAGTGCCGGCCCCGTGATCGGCAGGTTCGATTTCGCCGAGCGGGTTGAGGTGCTCGAGCAGTCGGGCGATATGGAAACCATAGGCGGGAAGAAGCGCCCGTGGTTCCGGGTGCGGCGCTCCGACGGGTCCGAGGGATGGGTATTCGGCGGCTTTCTGCAGAAGAGGGAGCCGGCAGCCGGCCAGAAGGACGACGGGCAGCCGCCTGCGGCCGCCGGAACGCGCGAATTCTCGGTTCCCACCACCGGCAAGGTGACCAGCAAGTTCGGCTACAGGGTGCACCCGGTGACCAAAAAGACCCAGAGCTTTCATAGCGGCATAGACATCTTCGCCCCGAAGGGAACGAAGGTAAACGCCACCGCCGACGGCGTGGTGAAGACCGCAGGCTTTAACAAAAGCGGCTACGGGAACCTCATAATACTGGAGCACGAGAAGGAGCTTTCCTCGTACTATGCCCATCTTGAGAAGATACTGGTAAAACCTGGCCAGAGGGTAAGGAAGGGGGAGCTTATAGGGACCGTGGACTCCACCGGCATGTCGACCGGCAACCATCTGCATTTTGAGATTCGGCGCGGCGGGAAGGCCATGGATCCGGAAGAATTTATGCGCTGACGGCCGAGAGTTGTTAATAATAGAAGCCAATATTCATTGATGGGCGGAGTAAAAAGGCATATAATCGACTGTAAGCGCCTGCGCTCCTCGCTTCGCCGCGGCGCTCGGCCCCACCCCGAGCTCTTCTGCTAACATGCCGAATCGCCGGCAAAAAGTAGGGTTCAATCGAAGCTTATCTCCTCCGAGGGAAGCCTAAGCGATTCGTCCCGCCCGTCTTCGCCCGCGGAGGGGCCGGGACCCTCGGCGTATTCGGGCGCCGGGGCGCCTTCGGGCCGTTCCTCCGGGCGGCCCTCCTCCTCGTCGGTCGTTTCCGCGGCTTCACCGCGAACCCGCTCTGCCGCGCGCCTGGGCTCGCGCCTTGATAGGGCGTCGTCGTCCCATGAGGCGATATGGTCGCGGGACCGGTAGAATTTGGCCCTGGTCGAGAGAACGCTCGGGTTGTCGATGAAGACCTGGCCAAAGTTGAACTCCAGGTTGGGATCGTCAAGAAGCAACCCCATCGATTTTTCACCCTGCGCGGCGGGTATGGCCGACATGCGAAGCAGTTCGTCGATACCGAAGTTCAGGGTGACGGGCTTGGTGCTCTTAAGCGATACGCGGTCCTCCAGCAGCTTGTTTTCGAGAAAGGCGTAGATCCTTGTGACCGGATGCGAATATACCTTCGATTCGAGGCGGATGTAGGTAAACCAGATGCGCTGGCTGAGCGCCATGAATATCTTGCTCGCCATGGCGCCGGATTTTCCCAATATCTCCGCGAAATTTTCCTTCTTGATGGAGAGGAGCGTGGTGGTCCCCATGCTGACGGCGGTGGCGTTGCGCGGCTTGTTGGAGATGATGGCCAGCTCGCCGAAGATGTCGCCGTCCTTCAGCACCGAGAGCAGGATCTCCTGCTCGCCGCCCACCTTTATAATTTTGACCTTCCCCTCCTTGATGACAAAAAGGTCCTCGCCCTTCTCGAACTCGGCGAATATCATCTGTCCGTCGCGAAAGACGATGGATGGGCCATTGACGATGGGACCGACGGGCGCGGCCGTATTCGCGCCGCGCATCTCCTCGAGCATGGCGCTCACCTCGTGCGAGTGGGCGCCGTCGGGGTATTGGCCCAGGCAGCTCTCCAGGATGTGGCGAGTATAGTCCGGCCTGCCGGTAAGGCGGTAATGCCTGGCCAGGTCGAAGAGCCTGGTTTCGTCCGGTATGAATTCGTCCTCGGGCGGATCGAGCGAGAACATCATCTCGTTATACGTGCGAAGCTCGTTCGCGAAATAATTGAGTATTTTAATCGCGACCTTCGGGTTCTGCTGGACGAGTTCGATGAAGCGCTCGCGCTTTAGCGTTATGATGACCGAGTCCCTGCGCGCTATGGCGGACTCCATGCGTGGACGCCTGCAGAGCGTCGAGGTGAAGCCGAACACCTCGCCCTGGCGAACGAGCGGCTTGTGCAGCTTGATCCGGTCGTTGTTGCCGTGAAGGCCGACCTCGCCCTTCTCGACGATGTAGATATCGTTGGGGTCCTCGTCGCCCTCTATGTAGATGTAGGCGCCGGCCCTAAATACGCTCTTCTTCCCCGTCTCCAGTGCCATTCTTACATCCAGTAAACCTGCATGGCGTCGCGAAGCTCTTTCATCATCGTTTTTCCGGCGAGAGCCTCGACAAGCGCGAGCGCAAAGGGGATGGCGCAGCCCGGCCCCCTCCCGGTGATAATGGTTCCGTCCACTTCCACGGGGGCTCCAGTCGGCGTCGCCCCCTTCATCGTATCCTCGAAGCCTGGATAGCAGGTGGCCCTCCTGCCCTCCAGCACCCCGGCGTGACCCAGCACCAGGGGCGCCGCGCAAAGGGCCGCCACGACGCCGCCCCTTTGGTGTATGTTCCGAATGAACGAAATGACCGTTTCACTCCTGCGCAGGTTCTCGCTGCCCGGCATGCCGCCAGGCAGGACGATGGCGGCGAAATCCGCCGGGTCCAGTCCCTGTATGGGCTCGTCGGCGCTAAGGGCTATGGCGTGCGAGCCGCGTACAGGGCTTTCCCCGATGCCGGCCCCCGTGGTGTCGAGGCCGGCGCGGCGCAGCACGTCGATGATCGTTACGGCCTCGATCTCTTCGAAGCCTTCCGCAAGAGGCACGATTATTTTCATGTAATCCTCCTGGCTTGCAAGGATGGGTCGTCCTCCCGGTGGAGTGGATCGCTATATCAGGCCATACCCCATATTCAAGGGCCGGGTCCACGTTAATGCGTTTTCAAGGGTTATGGCCCGATGAACTAATTATTACATACGGCGCCGCGTACTCGTCAAGGCATATTCGCCTGTCAGCCTTTCGGGCCTCCGGCCTCTATCAGTGTCGAAAGCGAATCGAACACGATCGGAACGAGCCTTGCCAGGGCCTCCAGTTCATCAGGTGTGAAGTCGGAGAGCACATAATCGGCCACCGCCATGTCCGGGTGCGGGGGCCTGCCCACCCCCAGGCGAATGCGATGGAAGTCGGCCGTGTCGGTATGCTGGATGATGGAGCGCAGCCCGTTATGCCCCTTGTGGCCGCCGCCGAACTTGGTGCGCACCTCGCCGAAGGGCAGCTCTATTTCGTCGTGAATGACGATGAGGTTTGCGGCGGTCTGGCGGAAATAGTCGAGCGCGGCGCGGACAGAGAGGCCGCTGTTGTTCATAAAGGTTTCTGGAAAGAGGAAAAGAACCGGATCTCCGGCGATAATGCCGGAGGAGGTCGTTGCCGAGAAATCCCTCTTCCCGGGCGAAAGGCCCGCGAGGCGGACTATCGATTCTCCCAGCAGGAAGCCTATGTTGTGCCTGTTCTTTCGGTATTTCTTGCCGGGGTTGCCGAGGCAGGCAATGATTTTCATGATGCCGTGGGTCAGGGAAGCGCGAATGGCGCGTGGCTACTTGCCTTTTTCGAGGTGCCCGGCCGCCTTTTCGACGCTGTCGAAGAGCACCAGGTGCCTGTCGAGCTCGGTGACGGCAAAGAGCTTCTTTATATCTTCATTGAGGCCGGCGATCACGAAGTGCAGGTTCTCCTTCTGTGCTTTTTTCGTGGAGCTAAGAAACAGGCTGAGCGCGGAGCTGCAGACGAACCCGACCTCGAAGAGGTCGAGGATGACGCTGCGCTTGTTCTCCAGGAGCCCGCGCAACACCTCTTCGAGGTCATGCAGGTTCTCGTTGGAGAGGGAGCCTTCTATTCTGAGTATGCTTATGTCGCTGATAAGCTGTGGAATGATTCTCATTATAAAACCCCGGTGTCCGCCGCATGATGGGCCGCGATCCGGCGAGGAGTCAAGTTATTTTTGACCGGAAAAACGATCCGGCGCGCGCCGGGAAAAGCATTCGGATATCGCGGCGGCCCGGCCATGGAATGGCGGCGCGAGGGGGATTCCGATCGCCCTATGCAAGGCGGGTCTGTTTATAAAAATTTATGAAACTGAAATCGGCAAAACATATATACAAGTTCTTATTGTACAACAGGGGCCTTATGTAACGCAAAATATGTTGACAATTACGGGCCCGGACCTAACGTTGATTATCGTTGTCCACCGAGGTCTATTTAATGAAATCCGCTAAGATCGTCTCTCCCCGCACGTTCGAGGTTACGGAAGAAAAAATTCCCGCGGTAGGTGAGGGCATGGTTCTCGTTCGCCTGTTGAAGGCGGCGCTCTGCGGCTCCGATCTCCCGTATTTCAAAAACGACTTCAATCCCGCGAGCTATCCGTTTCCCGCCGGTTATCCCGGGCACGAATGCATGGGAATCGTCGAGGAATCCCGAAGCGGGTCCTTTTTGGCGGGCGACCGTGTGATGTATTATCCTCCCGGGCTCGACGCGTACAAGGAGTATCATGTCGCGGACCCGGCACGGCTCCAGAGGCTTCCGGCGAAGGGGGACACGAGCATACTTCTCATGACTCAGCTTCTCGGCGCCGTCTCCCACTGCGTCTTCAGGCTCGACAGCCCCTACAAAAAGGACGTGGTTGTGGTGGGCATGGGGCCGGTGGGGCTGCTCTTCGTTTCGCTCATCAAGAATCTCTCCCCGCGCAGCGTCATCGCCGTGGATCCGCTCGCATACCGTCTCGAAGCGGCGCGGCGCATGGGTGCGGACTACACGGTCAACCCGTCCGAAACCGACCCGGTAAAGGCCGTTCGCGACATCACCTCCGGCGCAATGGCCGAAATCGTAATCGACGCCTACGGGCAGCAGAGTTCCGTGATAAACACATGCTTCGAGTTCGCCCGCCATAACGGCCAGGTGGCCTTCTTCGGCATCTGCCTGGAGGAGGCGCCCAGGCTCAATTTCAACGAGTTCTTCCGCAAGGAGCTCCGAATGGTGGCATCCGTGGGGCCGGACCTCTCCATCGATTATCCTTTTGCTCTCGACACGATACTGAGAAAAGCGATCGACGTATCCCCGCTTCTCACCCACACTTTGCCCTTCGTGGATATTCAAAAGGCCTTCGAGATGGCCGTGAACAGGGAGGACGGGGCAATAAAGATAGTCTTGGAATTCTAACGGACAGGACAAATATATGCAACGATCAAGGATATCCGGGTTCATAGCGTGCGCCATCGCGCTGGTGCTCGCGGGTCTTTTCGTCAACTACGCGTTCGTGGAGATATCGCCATTCGAGATCTCCAGCATCGGCCTGCTGGACGCGTATACGTATTATGCCCTGGCAATTCCGATATCGCTGGTGGCGCTGGGCATCTGCGGTACGGGGTTCTGGGTCGGCTGGACTATACTAACGATAAAGGTGGCACCCCCTATGCCTGAGATTGTGGAGAAAAAGGATTACGCTAAAGTAAAGGCTTTCTTCCTGTGTCTGCTCACCGCGGCCCTGGCGGCCGCCTTCGTCTACGGACTTTCCGTACGCAACTACTGGGCCCTTGCAATTCCGGCGGCGGCGGTCACGCTCGTGGTTCTCGGCATGGTGTTCTGGGTGGGAGTCGCGATCATATCGGCGCGCTCGACGCTGCCGGAGGACAAAAAACAGTAATCCATGTAATGAGGGTCCTTTTTTTATGCTATCGGGGTAACCCCTATTGCGGAGGGCAGGGGATATATCTCTATCATCTCACCAGGGAGCTCGCGGGGCTTGGCGTCGAGATGGATGTGCTCGTTGGGCCGCCCTATCCCGATCCGATGGACGAGTGGGCCTCGGTTTACAGGGTCGAGAACCTCAACCTCTGGTACGAGCGCACCATGCGCCTGCCCTATGAGAAGCTCGCGCGCATTTACTCCCCCTGGAATTTCGTCGATTACTTCCTGACGCGCTTCCACATCTTCCCCGAGATGGAGACCTTCAGCCTGCGCGCCTTCTTCCGGATGAAGGAGCTTCTGCGCGACAGGAAATACGATATCGTACACGACGTCCAGTGCCTGGGATGGGGGCTTCTGCCCATGAGGGCCTACGGAATGCCGATCGTCTCGACGGTGCACCACCCGCTCACCATGGACCGCGAGGCGGATTTCCTGATCGACAGGGGGTTCTGGGAGCGCGCGATGACCGTGCTCTTCTACCCGCTTTCGATGCAGCGCATAGTCATAAACCGGCTGGACCGAATAATCACCTCCTCCAGCGAAGGGGTGGGCACGCTCGGCAGGGCCTTCGGGCTTCCGGCCGAAAAGCTCTCGGTGGTGTATAACGGAATGGACGTCGAGGCCTTCCGCAACACCGGCGAACCCAGGAGGGAGCGCACCCTCCTGTTTGTGGGAAATACGGAGGACCATAAAAAGGGCATGCGCTATCTCTTCGAGGCGCTGGCCATGCTTCCCGAAGACGTTACGCTTACGATAGTGGACGAGGGCCCGCCCAAACGCCTGACCGCCTGGGGCATGATCCAGGAGCTGGGCCTCGAGCGGCGCGTAAGCTTTACCGGAAAAGTGAGCCTTTCGGAGCTCGTAAGCCTCTATTCCACCTGCGCCGTCACCGTGATGGCCTCGCTCCACGAGGGTTTCGGGCTTCCGGCGGCCGAGGCCATGGCATGCGAGACACCGGTGGTGGCCACCACGGCCGGGGCGCTTCCGGAGGTGGTGGGGGACGACGGTGCTGGCCTTCTGGTGCCTCCACGGGACCCGGCCGCCATACGGGACGCGGTCGAGAAGCTGCTGGGGGACGAAGGGCTGCGCATGTCGATGGGAAAGAAGGGCCGCCGACGCGCCGAGCGGAATTTCGCCTGGCCGGTCGCCGCGAAAAACACCCTCGCGGTGTACCATGACGTCATCGAGTCGTACAGGAGCCGGTCATGAAAATCTGTCTGATGAGCTACAGGGGCAACCCCTACTGCGGGGGGCAGGGTATCTACCTTATGTATGTGGCCCGCGAACTGGTCAAGCTGGGCCATGAGGTGCACGCGATCGTTGGGCCTCCCTATCCCTTCGAGATGGAGGGCGTTACCCTGCACAGGGTGAGCAATCACAATTACTTCAACGTCAGAAAGGACTTCATAAAGCCGCACAAGCCGTTCGCAAGCCTCTTGCCTCTCAACTTCTACGAATTCGTGGCGTCCAAATTCGGCATCTTCCCCGAGATAGAGACCTTTTCGGTGCGCGCCTTTCTCAAGCTAAAGGAGCTCCTCAAAGAGCACCGCTTCGACATCATTCACGACAACCAGTGCCTGGGGTACGGTTTTCTGCTTATCAATCATTTCGGCGTTCCCTTCGTCTCGACCCTGCACCATCCGCTCTCGATAGATCGCAGCACCTGGTTCGAGTATCCATCGACCTTCGCCCTTAAAATGAAGCGCATACTCTACTACCCGCTTCTCATGCAGGCCATAGTATCGAACAGGCTGGACCGCATCATCACCGTCTCGCACGACTCCGCGCGCGAGATAAACAGGGCCTTCGGCGTGCCCATGGAGAGGCAGAGCGTGGTGTATAACGGGATGGACGCCGGTATATTCTATCCAGTCAAGGGCGTAAAAAATCGGAAAAACAGCCTCATCTTCGTGGGGAATGTGGAGGACCGCAAGAAGGGCGTCATCTATCTTTTAAAGGCCCTCACGCTCACCAAAAACAAGGTGCATTTGACCATAGTCGACGGCGGCGCCCCCAACAGGAATTACGTCCCCCGCTGGATTGACCGCTTTGGCATACAGGACCGCGTTACATTTACGGGGAAGATACCGCTCGAACGGCTGGTCGAGCTCTATTCGCGCACCGAGATCGCGGTGTGTCCGTCACTGTACGAGGGCTTCGGGTTTCCCGCGGCCGAGGCCATGGCCTGCGAGGTGCCGGTAATAGCCGCGACCGGCGGTGCGCTTCCCGAGGTGGTGGGCGAACACATGAAGACCGGCTACCTCGTGCCTCCGCGCGATCCCGAGGCTCTTGCGGAGGGAATAGATTACCTCATCGACAACCCCGACGCGCGGCGGAAAATGGGAAAAGCGGCGCGCAGGCGGGTGCTTGCTACATTTACCTGGGAGAACGCCGCGCGCGAAATGGAGAAGGTCTACGAGGAGGTCATAGGTGCTCACCGTTGACTTTGACCTTCTCGGCGTGCGGGAAGGCGACCTGATGCTCGATGCCGGATGCGGCGAGGGGCGGCATTCCTTCGAGTGCATAGCGCGCGGCGCCCGGGTCCTCAGCATGGACATGGATATGGAGTCGTTGCGAAAGGCGCGCTACACTCTGGCCTACATGAAGAGAAGCCGCCAGGCGCACGAAAGCGGCTCCTACCTCTGCCAGATCGGCGACGCGCTTAATCTGCCGTTCCGCGGCGATACCTTCGACAGGATAATCTGCTCGGAGGTGATGGAACACGTCAGCGACGACCACCGGGCCTGCCGGGAGCTCGCGCGAGTGTTGAAACCCGGCGGGCGTATAGCCGTCACCGTGCCGACCTACATCAGCGAGCTCGCCTTCGACGCCCTGACCTGCGAATACTTCACCTCCCCCGGCGGCCATATAAGAAAGTACGTTCCGCGCCGCCTCGCGGCGATCCTCCGCCAAAACGGCATGGAGGTTTACGGAGTCGGCTTCAAACACTCGCTGCACACCGTCTACTGGATGCTGCGTTGCGTGGTCGGGCTGCACCTGAACGACCAGCCCTTCACCCGCGCCTACCGCGGCTTCCTGACGCTCGGCATGGGCTCCCGCTTCGTGGAGCGTGTGGAGTCTTTTTTCGACAATTTTTTCCCCAAGAGCATCGTGCTCTACGCCGTGAAGCGGTGAGCGGCCGTACCGACGGATGCGGCCCTCCAACTCGCGATAAAAACCCGGAGGTGTGTTTTCCATGAATATACGCGAGCTGCAGTCCTCGCTCGAGGAGTTCATCTTCGTCGGACAGGCGCATGGGCTGGGGCTGTTCGGCGCCGTTTCCGAAAAACCCGATACCGCGGAGGGGCTCGCCGGACGTATGGGGTTCGACCTCCGCGCCACGGTAGCCCTTCTGGACGCCCTGGTGGAGATGAAATATCTGAGGAAGTCGGGCGCGCGTTATTCGGTGACGCCGGCAGCGCGGCGCCGGCTTGTGGATCGCGACGGGCGCGAATACGAGGGCGACTTCTGGAGCTTCCTCATGTATCTCGTCAATCCCTGGAGAACCCTCCCCCACGTGATGAGGCACGGCGCGCCGGACAAAGGAAGTTATGCGGGATTCTCCATGGACGATTTCATCCGAGGCATGGACTCGCCCTGGAAAAAGGAAATAGCCCCCGAGGTGGTGCGCCTCTGCCTGGAGCTTCGTCCCGGGGCCAAAAGCGTGGCGGACATAGGGGGCGCGCCCGGCACCATCGCGCGCGGGTTCGCGCGCAGGCGAATCTCCACGCTCATCTACGACCTAAAGGAATCGAACGACGTTATGCGGGATGAACTATCGGCGGTGGCGAACCTCAGAGTCGAGGACGGCGACGCCACGAAATCCCTCCCGCACGGCCCGTTCGACATAGTGTTTCTGGGGAACCTCTGCCACGGGCAGTCGCCGGAGGACAACGCGAGGATCCTGCGCATGTCCCATGATCGGCTCTCCGAAGGGGGCATGGTCGCGGTCTTCGACAATTTAAAGGGCGAGGACCGCCGCTCCGCGACGCTCGCCCTGCACATGATTACGCAGAGTCCGCGCGGAAACGTATACACGCGCGCCGAATACCTGGGCTGGCTAAGGGAGGCCGGCTTTAAAAAACTCAGGGTGCGCAAGCTCTCGGACCGGGCATGGAGCCTAATCGTGGGATTTCGCTGAGGCGCGGTGTCGTCGCCTTTTCGGGGATGATGCGAACGCCCGTCGCAGGCCCGATGTCGGGGGAATGGCTGGCCCTAGGCCGAAAGCGGCATGACCCGCGTCACGAAAAAGTCCGCCAGCGGCTTTGCGAGTTGGCGGATATTCTCGACGATCTCCGTATCGCTCTGGTGCTCCGGCGTGTCGCTCACCATTTTGAAAATATAACACCCCGCCCCGAACATCCTGCATGCCTGAAGCACGGCCGCGCCCTCCATGTCGACGAGGTCCGCCAGCAGTGCGACCGAGGCGCGCTCGGCCGCCGAAACCAGCGGCCGGTCGAGAGTGGCGAGGCTCGCCATGCCGAAGCCCTCGAGCGTGTCCGGCGCGGACGCGCGCTGGGAGCGGTTCATAATCCGCGGCCGGTCCGGCTCGACGATTGAGCCTATATGGAAGATCTCGCCGGTTCGCATGCCGTTACCCGTGGCGCCGGCGGCCCCTATATTGAATATCGTGGAAACGCCGTGGCGCATGGCCAGATAGGCGGCGGAAAGCGCGGCGTTTACCTTGCCGATGCCTGAGACGGCGAGCACGGCGCCGCCCTGTCCCGTGTAAACGCGGACCGGGCCGCCGGCCGGCTCGAGACCGAGCGCGCCTATGAGAGGCGTTGCCTCTATCATCGTCGCCATTATTATGCCGGTCCGAGTATTCCCCTGCATCTTGCCATATCCTCCAGGGTCCGAATCGCGCGCCGTCCGTTTTCTCCCAGGTCGAGCGTGAAGTCGTTTACGTACAGGTTTATATGCTGCCGCGTAACCTCCTCGTCCATCTCCTGGGCATGCTCCCGGACAAAGTCGCGCGAGTCCTCCGGGCAGTCGAATGCGTGCCGCACGGACGAGCGTATGATGTTGGAGAAATCCGCGGCGCTCGCATCATCATCCCCGGCGTCTCTTCGCATCGCGATGCATCCGAGCGGAATGGGAAGGCCCGTTTCGGCCTCCCACCATTCGCCCAGGTCGACGAGGCGCTCGAGACCGTATCGCGGATAGACGAAGCGCCCCTCGTGGATGATGAGCCCGGCGTCGAAGCGCCCCGATGCCACCCCGTCGAGAATCTCGTCGAAGCGCGCGACATGGACGGCCACGTCGGCGTCGCTCCATAGACGAAACAGCAGGTGGGCCGTTGTGAGCTCGCCGGGTATGGCAAGGCGCGCGCCCTCAAGTCCGGGGAAGTCGCGGCGCGCGACAACCAGCGGGCCGCAGCCGAAGCCCAGGGCCGAACCGGCATCGAGCAGGATGTAGCGCCCCGCCAGGCGCAGATAGGCGTAAAAGGAGAGCTTGCTCAGGCGGTGCACCCCGCTAAGCGCGGCGAGGTTGAGGCTCTCGACGTCGTCCATAAACGACTCGAACCGATACGGGCGTGTATCGACACGGCCGTGCAACATGGCGTGAAACGCGAACGTATCGTTGGGGCAGGGGGAAAAGGCGAAGCTGACCGGTTTCACCGGAATCTACCCGGCGGCCTGGGCGGTGTTCCGCGCGTAATGTTCGAGCGTGGTCCGGGTAAGGGGGATTACGAGCGAGGCCCTGGTGTAGTCCTCGAACGAGCGGATATCGAGGCTGGACTGGTCGACTCCCAGGCTTTTAAGGATCATCGTAACCAGGACCAGGCCTATTCCGGCGCCCTCGTTTTGCGGGTCGTCGGCGCTCATGAGGAAGTAATCCGAGATATCGTCGCATTTACGGGCGTCCGCAAGCTTCTTTCTCACCTTTTCTTGCTCGTCCGGCGTCATCGCGATGGGGTTGGTGATGGTAATGCTCAATATATCCCCCATGTGCTGAAATACTATCTCGGCCTTCATGCCGCGGCTTCGCGCCAGGCGGGCGAGGGTTTTGGCGTCCTCGCGCGACATCTCCAGCTTGAACAGGCGGATCACCTTGTCGTGTCCCAGGCCCCCCGGGAGCGGGCTCTGCGGCTCGTCGCCCTCGAAATAGATGTGCTTGTAGTTTGCCTTCACCGCGTTAATGAGGAGTTCCTTCATGCAGGTGTAGAGGGGCGCAAGGAGCACCTGGCACCCCCGCTTTCGCAGATATAGCGCGAGCACCTTTTTTAGTCGATTCTCGTTGGTGGTGCTGACGGAATAGGTGATTATCTTTACGTCCCTGTTTTCCTCGACAGCGTCGGTAATGTATTTCATGAAGGGTGCCGTTTACTCTTTTTGTTTTGACTGTCCGGCGATTACCGCGAAACGACGACAGATTGAATATACAGTATTTATCGGCTTATAGCAAGCGGTGGCGGAAAAATTAACGTCGCCCGGCGCGGATTTTATCGCCTTTAGGCCGGCGGGGGACAGTTTGACGCGGTATCCCGGCGTCCCTTTTAGTGGCCGTTCTCAGTCTTCTACACAAGGGCAGGGGGAGATGTCGAGCTCGCCGTCGGGGTTTTTCGGGCTTATGGAGTACTCTCCGCGCGAGCTTGCAAGCTCCATCTCGCGGGCCCATTCCTCCGGCCCGATAAGCCTTATCCTCGCGAGATTGTCGATGGCTATGTGCCTGAAGTGGGCGAACGACTTTCCGGGGTTGTAGCGTGTGAAGGTAATGAGCCTATCGCAGGGAAAGCAGTCGCATTCGTGGCAGAATTCCTTGCCTCCCATAACGACGCAGCACTCATATATATCGCACTTGTCATGCCTTCCGTCCGATCGGCACCCCCTGCAGACCGCCGTATCGCGGTACCGCGGACAGGCCCCGCAGTAGATGCCGCAGGGAGAGACGATCGCGCTTGGCCTCTTAGCGTGCATTGTAAGCTCTTGTGAAAACATTTATAAAAAGTCTTGCGTAAAGCCGGCTCTCCGGTGTTATTGACTTCCAGTTTGTACAAGTCTACCATACCGCACGCCCCTTTGCGAAAAAAAACAAACTTCCCAGCGGGCGCCACGGCCGTTCTCCGGTGGAAGTCGCCACGGACCGGGCCGGCGGGACGGGCGAGGCCGACATACCGAACGAACACGAGGCAGTGCACGTGACTCAGGACAATGAAAAACCGCATTTCACCCGCTGGAGGGCGCGGGGAGGGTACCGCGAGCTCCTCGTCCTGTCCATACCCCTGATACTCAGCACCTCCTCCTGGTCGCTCCAGCATTTCGTGGACCGAATGTTCCTCGCGTGGTACTCCCCCTTCGCCATTGCGGCGGTGATGCCGGCCGGGATGCTCAATTTCTGCACCATGAGCATATTCATCGGCACCGCAGGCTATGTGAGTATTTTCGCCGCCCAGTATTTCGGCGCGGGCGTCAACGAGCGCATAGGGTCCTCGATCTGGCAGGGGGCCTACATCGCCGCTTTCGGCGCCATCGTGCACCTCGCCCTAATTCCGCTCGCCCCCGCCATCTTCGATCTGGCCGGGCACGACCCGGAGGTAAGGCGTTACGAGGTCATCTATTTCCAGATACTCTGCCTCGGCGCCTTTCCCGGCATAGCCTCTTCGGCGTTTTCCGGGTTCTTTACCGGACTTGGCAGGCCATGGCCGGTCATGTGGGTAAACCTGCTCGCCACCGGAGTGAACCTCTTTCTGGATTATCTGCTTATTTTCGGCAAATGGGGATTCCCGGAGATGGGCATAAAGGGGGCGGCCATAGCCACCGTGGCGGCGGGGTTCGTCTATTGCGCCGCCTATCTGGCGCTATTGGCGGCCCCTAAAGCGCGGCGGATCTATCATACGCTTTCCGGCTGGCGTTTGGACAGGGAGCTTTTCGCGCGGCTTTTGCGTTTCGGCTTTCCAAATGGCGTGCAGTTCTTTGTCGATATTGCCGGTTCCACGGTCTTCATCCTGCTGGTGGGGCGACTGGGGACGACAAACCTGGCCGCCACGAATATAGCGTTCAACATCAACACGCTCGCGTTCATGCCGATGTTCGGCTTCGGCATAGCCGTTTCAGTGCTCGTTGGACAATATATAGGCATGGAAAGGACCGATCTGGCCGAACGCAGCGTGTACTCGGGCTTTCACATGACCTTCCTTTATATGGCGGCGATTTCCCTGTGCTATCTCCTGGCGCCCGATATCTTCGTCGCCCCCTTCATGTCGAAGGCGGACCCGGCCGCCTTCTCCGAAATATATCCGCTGTCGGTCATCCTTCTGCGCTTCGTAGCGCTCTATTGCATATTCGATACCCTCAATATCATCTTCGCCTCGGCCCTCAAGGGCGCCGGCGATACCCGGTTCGTGATGTACATGCTCGCGGTGGTCTCCCTTGTGGTGCTGGTTCTGCCGACCTACCTGGCGCTTGTGGTTTTCGACGGCGGCCTCTACGCCGCCTGGGTCATCGCCTCGCTTTATGTCGTGGTGCTGGGTTTTGCGTTTTTTATCCGGTTTCGCGGGGGCAGATGGAAGTCCATGCGGGTCATCGAAAAGCCGGTGGTCTGCCTGCCGCCGATACTGCCGGAGCTTGCGGGAATGGAATGAGGCGGGCCGGCCGATGGATGGGGGCCGATTCGGCGCCGTGCCGCCAAAAAATGATTTACAAGAAAGTATATAATGCTATTTTTACCGCATTATGGTGGATGCGACCCTGCTTAAGGACATCACCGAACTGATCGGCAACAATCTAACGTTTCCGGAAATCGAGATCATCGGGGGGTATTTATTCAAGAATTATGACCCCCATGCGCTCGAGGGCATCTCCAAAACCATCACCATCTCACCGTCGAAGGCGGCCCGCAGACTGGTTCAGGAGTGCATAGACGGCAATAAAATAGATGAGCTCATCGCCTTCGCCATCGAGCTGGACGAAAATCAGTTTAACGGCCGCACCGTTAGGCTTTCCGGGCTGGAAAATCTCCTTTACAGGCTTTCGCGCACCGGTTACGTCTACGATCACAGCCGCCGAAAGCTTGTCCGGATGAGCGAGGATTCCAATCACATGCCCAACTGGGGGGTTCTTCGCGACGGCAAGGAATATCCCCTCATAATAGCGTCGGTCGATATATGCAATAACTCGAAGCTGGTAAAGAAGTACGGGCCCAAGGTGATGGAAAAGGTGTACCTGGGCCTGTGGGAATTCTTCAAGCCGAAGATGCGCCAGTACAACGCGAGGATGTGGCACTGGGCCGGAGACGGAGGCGTAATGGCGTTTCGCGACCAGAACGGCGGGCCGGTGGACGCGGTAAGCTGCTGCCTTGAGATGATCTTTTCGCTCAGCATCTACAACTGCATGCCCGACAGGCATATCGACGAGCTCATCGCCATGCGCATAGGGATGGACGCCGGGAAGGTAAAATATTTCAATAAAACAGGGCGGATAGTGTCGGACGTTATCAACTACGCCTGTCATCTCGAAAAGAACCACGCCGAGCCCAACGGCATATCCATATCGGGAGAGCTCTACGAACGGCTCTCGCCGCAGCTTCGGTACATGTTCAAAAAAAAGGACGAGTTCGAATCGCGGACCGCTTATTCCCTTACCTATGTTTGCGACAGGGCCCTCTGCTGAGCATTGGCCGCGTCATTAAAAATGCCGAGGCCAGAGGCGCCCGTCTTTCTCGGCCAAAGCGAAATCGTATCCGAGCGCCTCGTTGAGCCTCCGTTCGGTCAATACCTCGTCGCGGCTTCCCTGCGCGTACACGCTCCCGTCTTTCAATAGAAGGCAGCGGTTGAATGACGGCATGATCTCCTCGACATGATGGGTGACGTAGATGACGGTTCGGCCGCTTCCGGCCAGCCGTTCCACAGACATTAGAAATTCCTCGCGGGAGGGGAAATCGAGCCCGCCTGCCGGCTCGTCGAGCACCAGGAGCTCCGGATCGTTTACAAGAGCTCGCGCGATGAGCACCCGTTTTTGCTCCCCGTGCGAAAGCTCGCCGAATTTTCTTTCCAGAAGATGCCCGATCGAAAGCCCCTCCGCCGTCGAGCGTGCGGCGGACCTCATAGCGTCCGTAATTTCGCGGTAGATTCCGATGCTCCAGAAGAAGCCCGAGCAGACGACATCCTCCACGGTCGTTTTTCCGTTATACGACTTCTGTAAAAGGTCGCTAACCATGCCGATGCGTTCTCTGAGGCTCCAAACGTCGGTTTCGCCGAGCCTCAGCCCGAAAAGCTCGACGCTGCCGGAGCTTGGAAAAAGGCCGCTGGATACCACGTTAAGGAGAAAAGACTTGCCCGAGCCGTTGCCTCCAAGCACCGCCCAGTTCTCTCCCGGACGAACCGTCCAGTTGACGTTTTTCAGTATGGCCCCGTTGCCGCGCACAACGCTCATGTTTTCAAGCCTTATGACGCTTTCCATCGCTTCATCCTTTCGTTGCGGCGCACTTTGGGCCGCGTCGATGATGTTTTCGAAACCATCGAGCGCCCGTATACGCAAGTCATATTTATCGCGTTCCGGGCGTTTATTCGAAAATAAGGGCGGAGAATGGAACGTGGATGTTTTTTAATTGACAACTATACCGATATATAGTATCATGATGTTTAGTATGCGGGCGCCGAAAAGGGAGGCCTTGCCGGACCGGTACCGCAGGGAGCCGCGCCGGACTAAATTATAAGGGGATGGCAAGCATGAGAAAAGACCTCACCGACAAGCAGGAGCTGATATTTGACTTCATAAAGGGAAGCATACGCGAATCGGGCTTTCCCCCCACCGTTAGGGAGATCGGCGACCGTTTCGGGATTACCCCCAAGGGCGCCTATGACCATCTTAAGGCCATCGAGAAGAAGGGCTTCATTCGGTGCGCACAGAACAAGTCCAGGGCAATCGAGCTCCTTGTGGATCGTGAGGAGATTATGCCTCCCGACGCGGTCAACATCCCCCTCGTGGGAAGGATAGCCGCCGGCGCGCCCCTGTTGGCCGTGGAAAACATAGAGGAGTATCTAAGCTTCCCGGCGCCCATTTTCTCCGGAGGCGAGTTTTTCGCGCTCAAGGTGCGCGGGGATTCCATGATAGATGAGGGCATTCACGACGGTGACACGGCCATCATACGCAGGCAGAACACGGCGCAGAACGGGGATATCGTCGCGGCGCTCATCGAGGACGAGGCCACGCTGAAGATCTTTAAAAGGGCGGGCGGTAAAATCAGCCTGATTCCGGCCAACAGCGCCTACCGGCCGATTGTGGTCGACCAGGTGGAGGTGTTAGGCAAGCTTGCGGGGGTTTTCAGGAGATATTAAAAGTCGAGGTTTTGCCCTGCGGAGGGTGGGTTGCGATTTGATTGGTTTTTATTGAAATGGCATTAACAAAGCCCGCCCCCTTTACGCCCGCAGGGTAGCGGTGGATAACGCGAGGCGTTTCCCCACAATCGATCGGTCTTTGTCGCATTTTTGCCTCCGCCGCGCGGCGATGAAAACGATGAATACGACGTAAGCTCTGCGCAAACTAAGCCGGCCCGCCTTATTTACAATGAGGCCTGCGATCCACTGCCGGCATGCTGGGAAGTAGTAATTGACAAATAAAAAATATGGTATAATTATGTCGTATCCATAAATGGCATTCCTGTAAAAACCTACCTAAAACAATATTGACATATGGCCATATATGTTCATGAATGGTTCATTCCAATCACCAAGGTGGCAGGCCATGTTCGTAGACAATAGTATTGCCGCACAACGGAAGATGTTTACCCTGGAAAGCGATCTGGATGATCGG
>MVZN01000040.1 GCA_002069125.1 Spirochaetes bacterium ADurb.BinA120 | reverse complement strand
ACTTGCAGGCACCGCCTACGCCCTCTTGACGCGAAAAGGGCTTAGAATTCGCTTTCCCTTCGCGCCCTTTCTCGCTCTCGGTTTCGCGGTTGCGCTGCTCTACGGAAGGGAGCTCATCCTGTTGTATGGGCGTATCGTTTATTGATGGATAGGGGTTTGCCTCTGGCTTAAAACCAATTTGAGTAGCAAGCATACGGCACCCTAACTCACAAATCCTGTTATCGCGGGACACGGCTCATCCGGTCGGGATTTTTGACAAGATCCTTTTATCCTTTATCTCACGTGATAATCAATAAACTATTTGCTTATTTTCCAAGAATTCCGGATTATCGGAATACAAGAATCGTGGATTGCAAATAGCCTGCTAGTATCACGGCTCGGAATTCCCGGCGCAAATTAGCATATCTACGGCGAACGTCGACAATACTTTAACGTTGGACTGGATAACATATAAATATTTCGAGAGAGGTAAAACATGAAAATACTAACCCTGTTATACATTCTGAACGCGACATTATTACTGCTTCATGAAATTGAGTCCGCATATGAAAAAGAATGGGAGATACTGAATTTGCCCGGCCGAATAACCGGATTTCTTCTGCTGCATATTCCAATCATTCTAATTCTATTTTACGGACTAATAGAAATTGAGAAACAAACGATGTTCGGTTTAATAATCGGATTAATTACCGGAATCGGGGGATTGATTCCTTTTGTAGTTCATAAGATAATCGTAAAAAGAGCGGAGCGGTTTAACAGACCTGTTTCGGGGATTTTGATATACTCAAACATATTGTCCGGAGTTGGGCTACTCATTCTTTGTGCGCGGCTCATCACCTGACAGCGCATACATGGTGCATCATAGTATCGGCCGGGCCCTGCGACATTTTCATCCAGGACAGGTCTTTAGTATTTCGTTCTTCAGCTCTTCCTTGTTCTTATAAGGTATCACCGGCATTTCCTTCCTTCTTTCTTTTTCTTTGGCCTGGGCAAAGGCGTTACCGACTCAAGGATGCGGATGATTTCATGGGAAGACTCCATGTCATCCATGTCCAACACCCAATGTTCCTTTGCCCCATCGTATGGAAAGCCAGGGTCCGCATCGCTCATTTTTTCCGCTATGGCTTCATGCTTTTTTACAAAGACGGTATTGTCGCAGACAAGCAGGATGGGCTTTTTGTTGATATAGACCAAATATTCGCCGAACATCTTCTTTGCGCGGATATCCCCCAGTCCGTCAATCCGCTCGCAGACGTATTCCATATATTCTCTGGTCGTAGCCATCAGGCACTTTCCATCTTTTCAAGATTCTCCCTGGCCGCGGGCACCTTGGCATGAAAATCGCCGACCGTTTTGCAGGGATAGTCTTCGCACAAGATGCAATAATCAATCCGTTTTCCCATCGCGCACGTGCGCATTTCACATTTGCTGCAATGGCCGATCTTTGGCCCTTCTTTTGCAATACAGCCGGTGCAGTTAATCATCTCTTTTGTAAAAGGGAACTTGTAGGCTACGGTCCACTCAGCCGCCGTTTTTTCCCGAAGGCCGTCATCGTTACTTATTGTAGCGATATATGCATTACACAGTATGCAATCCAACCCGCAAACTGCGATAAGCTTGTCCATATAGACCTCCATAATGCGGCATGAACGGAATTATTACAATGAATCCGCTTTTTATTGTCATTCGGACTCATTGCACAACACGCCCCATCCCCCCTCCCCGCCTCAAAAAAACCCGCCTATCCCCTTCTCCGCCGGGTTTTCGACCACGCCCTTCTCCGTAATTATCGCCGTAATGTTCGCCGCAGGCGTCACGTCGAACGCAGGGTTCTTTACAAACACGCCCTCCGGGGCCACCTGCACCCCGGCGATATAGGCCACCTCGTCGACGCCCCGCTCCTCTATGGGAATGGCGCTCCCGTCGGGGGTCGCCGGATCGAGTGTGGAGATCGGCGCGGCCACGTAGAACGGAATGCCGTGTTCCCGCGCAAGCACCGAATGCGTGTAGGTGCCTATCTTGTTCGCCGTGTCGCCGTTCGCCGCGATTCTGTCCGCCCCGACCACCACCTTTTTCACGATACCCGTTCGCATAAAATGGCCGGCCATATTGTCGGTGATGAGCGTAACGCGAATGTTGTCTTTAAGGAGCTCCCACGCCGTCAGCCGTGCCCCCTGCAAATATGGGCGGGTCTCGCAGGCGTACACCTCGATGCGCTTACCCTCCTCCACGGCCGCTCGGATAACGCCTAAGGCCGTTCCGTAGCCGCCCGTGGCGAGGGCGCCCGCGTTGCAGTGCGTCATCACCACGTCCCCGTCCTTTAAAAACCGGGCGCCGTTTTTTCCGATCTGCCGGTTTATTTTTATGTCCTCCTCTAATATGCCTACGGCCTCGGCCTCCAGGGCCGCCCTGGCCCCTTCGATATCGCCGGCGCGCTCCACGACGGCGCGCATGCGGTTTATGGTCCAGAACAGGTTCACGGCGGTAGGGCGCGTCCCGCCGAACATGGCGAAAACACCCTCCATCTCCTTTTTAAAGGAGGCGGCGTCCTTGGCGTCGGTCTTCTTCGCCGCCAGGGCGATGCCCATCCCGGCGGCGATGCCGATCGCCGGGGCCCCGCGGATCACCATGTCGGTTATCGCCTCGGCGACGTCGCGGTAGTTGGTATAGGTGCGGTACACCTCCTCCATGGGGAGAAGGCGCTGATCTATCATGGAGACCGACTCTCCGTTCCACTTTATCGTATAATACATCTTCCGGCTCCTTCAGATTCCGTTGTTACGCTCGATCCTGTATTTGCGCATGCGTATGCGGTTCCCTCTGCCGTTCCAATCCACCTCGTCCATGTGTATGCGGATGATGAGCAGGCCCCTTCCGCTGTCCTTAAAGAAGTTCTCCGGGTCCCTGGGGTCTGGAAGGTCGCGGTAGTTGAAGCCCGGGCCCTCGTCCTCTATGGAGTACTCCACGTACTCCGGGGTAAGCTCGTACTCCACAAGCACCGTGCGCGCGCCAAGCACCGGATCGGCCTTTCTGCGCTCGATCTCCTCGTTATACCCCTTTATTCCGGCCTCCTCCCTCAGGCGGGAGGGAATCTCGAGGTTCCCGTGGAACATCGCGTTGGACATGGCCTCGCGCAGCGACTGGGCCAGGTTCTCGGCGGTGGTGTGGTTGCACATCCCTACGGGCGCGAGATTTTTGGTAAGCAAGTACGATATGACGTTGCAGAGGGTGGCGTCGGCGGGAATCCGGTATGAGCGGCGCTCACCGAGAAGATATTTCGCCGAGCTCCCAACGAGCTTCTGCTCCTGTTTCCTGCGAAGGATGCCGCGCACGGCGGAGGCGACCTCGTTGATGTCGAAGGGCTTGCGGATAAAGTCGCAGGCGCCGTAACGAAGAGCGCGGATGGCGTCCTCTATATTGCCCTGGCCGGTGATGACGAGCACCGGAATGGGGGTCTCGAGCGCGTTTACGTGGCGCAACAGCTCGATCCCGTCCATTTTCTTAAGCTTTACGTCGGTGATAATGAGATCAACCTCTTTTTGTTCGTTCTTGAGGAGGTAGATCATGTCTTCCGCGCGCTCGAGGGAGATGATTGTATACCCCATCCTCGAAAGCTTTTTCTGAAGGGTGTAGCGGACCACCTCGTCATCGTCTATGATGACGACAGAGCGCTGGACACCGTTTTCCATTAGGAGCCGGATTCCTTGTCGTACTTTCCGGTGAGCATGTGGCCCATCTTTTCCTTCTTGGTCCTCAGATAATGGAGGTTCTCCTTGATCGGCGGGATCTCCAGCGGAACGCGCCCCACGATTTCGAGCCCGTACCCCTCGAGCCCTATGACCTTTTTGGGGTTGTTCGTAATGAGCCGGATGGTGTGGAGTCCCAGGTCCACAAGTATCTGGGCCCCGATGCCGTAGTCGCGCAGGTCCGCCGGGAAACCCAGCCTTATGTTCGCCTCGACCGTGTCCAGCCCCTGCTCCTGGAGGTGGTATGCCTTGAGCTTGTTGCCCAGGCCGATTCCGCGGCCCTCCTGCCTCATGTAGAGCACAACGCCCACGCCCTCGGCGTTAACCATCTCGAGCGCGCGGTGCAGTTGCGAGCCGCAGTCGCATCGAAGCGAGCCGAAAACGTCGCCTGTCAGGCATTCGGAATGGACGCGCACCAGGACGTTCTCGCGCCCCCCCACATCCCCCTTTACCAGGGCCACGTGCGTGGCGCTATCGACGTCGGTTTCGTAGGCGTAGATATGGAACTCCCCGAAGTCGGTGGGAAGGGCAGCCTCCGAGACGCGCCGCACCAGGCGCTCCTTGTGCTGGCGGTATTTGATGAGGTCGGAGATCGTGGCGATCTTAAGGCCGTGCTTCTCGGCGAACTTGTCCAGGTCGGGGCGTCGGGCCATGCTTCCGTCTTCGTTCAGTATCTCGCAGATTACCGCGGCCTGATTGAGGCCCGCCAGGCGCGTGAGGTCCAGAGAGCCCTCGGAATGGCCGGCGCGCACCAGTACCCCGCCCTTTTTCGCGGCAAGAGGGAATATGTGCCCGGGGCGGTTAAGATCGTCCGGGCCGGAGGAGTCGTCAACGAGCACCTGTATGGTGCGCGCACGGTCGAAGGCGGAGATGCCGGTAGTGGTGCCCTCCTTGGCGTCGACGGAAACGGTAAAGGCGGTGCAGAACTTGTCGGAGTTTTCCGGAACCATGAGCGAGATGCCCAGCGCCTCGAGGCGCTCCTGTGTCATGGAAATGCAGATGAGCCCTCGGCCGTATGCGGCCATAAAATTGACAACTTCCGGCGTGCAGAACTCTGCCGCAACGACGAGATCTCCCTCGTTCTCGCGGTCCTCGTTGTCCACCAGAATGATCATCCGACCATTGCGGATTTCCTCTATCGCTTCACTTATGGTGCAGGTATTCATATAGCGTCCCCCGGAGGGAATCGGCCCTCCCCAATTCTGGGTGCATTTAAGAAAGCTACCGGGGTATAGTCAAGATTTTTATGCCCGCTTTTACTTGACATAATTCCACCCGGCGTCCCCAATAAGGGCATGGATCGGCATCGCACCACACGAGCGCGATACGCCGGAGTCCGGGCGGCTTTATGGGCCGCCCTGTTCGTGCCGGCCCTGTTCTTGCATTACGCCTGCACCCGCCCGGTCGTGGAGCGAGAGGCCGACGACATAAGCTTCGCGCTCATAGGGAACACCCTGCCCGAATCGCCGTTCGGAAGCATGAGCCCCCGGGTCCCCGAGGCCATTGCGCGACTCAACGCCGACAACCCCGTATTTACGGTTCATCTTGGCAATATTGTATACGGCGGGCGTCAGTGGATGGGCATAAAGGAGGACGATGTCACGCGCCAGTACCGCGAGTTCAGGGCCCTCAGGCGGACAATCCGATCGATCGTCTACACGGTCAGGGGGGAGATGGACGGCTATAACGATAGCTCCGACCTTTACCGGAGATACACGGGCCGCGCCCCCTATTACTCGTTTAATTACGGGAACGTTCATTGCGTCGTGATCGATACATGCGATCCCGAACCGGGCTCGATGGGCCTCCGACAGCGCGCGTGGCTCGAGTCCGACCTCGAACACTACCGTACGTCGCCGGCCATATTCGTCTTTGCGCACCACAGCCTGGTCCCGGTAAAAAACGAAACCGCCGCCACGCTTAAGGACGCGCCGGCGCTGCTCGAGCTTTTCGCCAAATACCCGGTAAAGGCGGTATTCTCCGGACAGCCGGCGGTGTTCAACATCGCCAAAAGCGGCGAGATACTCTGCGTGACGGCCGGAAGCGGCGGGTTCAACCGCGAGGAGCAGTATCGAAGGCGTAATCACTACTACGTGGTTAGCTTCAGCGGCGGGGTGTTGCGCGTGTCGGAACGGCAGGCGAACTGAGATTTGTACCGTTAGGAGAGGAGCACAATGCAGCGTGAAATCTGTTACGATCGTCTGGAACACTTCAAGGAGGACGTACGGCGCGCCGGTATAACCAAGCTCGCCTTCGCCGAGACCAGGGAGAAACGCCCCATGCAGGTCGGCCCGGACCTTCTTCAGGTGGTAGACATCGCCCGGCTCGAAATACTCGCCTATCGAAGCCCCACCATCTACAAATATAAAACGTCCGATGCCGACTTCGAGGCCATTCACGACGAACTCGCCGCCGAGGGCTTCGAGATTACCCGCCGCAACAGGAATATAACATGAGCGGCGCCCCCGCCTATCGAACCAAAGGCGCGGCAAGGCCGGGGCGGAACAAGGTGCTCGAGATCGAAGGGCTAAGCGTACACTTCGATCTATCCGGGGGAAGGCTCCTCGCCGTACGGGGCCTCTCCCTTGCCCTTGCCGAAGGAAGGACCATGGGGCTGGTCGGAGAGTCCGGCTGCGGCAAATCCGTAACGGCCCATTCGATACTCCGCCTCATCCGCCCGCCGGGGGTCATAGCCTCCGGGCGCGTCGAGTACTCCGGCAGGGACCTGCTTTCCCTTGACGAGGACGAGATGGCCTCCATACGGGGCGGGGAAATAGCCATGATCTTCCAGGAGCCCATGACCTCGCTTAATCCGGTGCTTACAATCGGATACCAGATAACCGAAACCCTGCGCACGCACATGGGCCTGGGGACAAAAGTGGCCCGCAGGAGGGCGATCGAACTCCTCGACAGCGTCGGCATAGGCGACCCGGCCCGCCGCATTTCGGCTTACCCGCACGAGCTCTCCGGAGGCATGAGGCAGCGCGTGATGATCGCAATGTCGCTTGCGGCCTCGCCGTCGCTTCTCATTGCCGACGAGCCCACCACCGCGCTCGATGTGACCATTCAGGCGCAGATTCTCGACCTCCTGCTCCGCCTTCAGCGCGAGCGCGGGATGTCGCTATTGCTCATCACCCACGACCTCGGCGTGGTGGCAAACGTTGCCGACGACGTAACGATAATGTATGCCGGCGAGATCGTCGAGTCGGCCACCGTAAAGGGGCTCTTCGAATCGCCCCTGCATCCATACACCAAAGGCCTCTTTAAGGCCATCCCGCGCATAGGAAAACGCGTAAAAAGGCTCTCCACCATCCCGGGGGTCGTGCCGGCCTTTACGCCCCCCCCCGTCGGGTGCGCGTTTTATCCGCGCTGCTACAAGGCCGCCGCCGAGTGCCTTCGCGGGCCTATACCGCTTTCGTCCGCCAGGGGCCATGCCGTTCGCTGCATACGCGTGTAGAGCCAGGCCGCTGATCATTTTTGCCTCAGGCCCCAGGCCCGCCATCAACCTATGATAAGGACCGATGCCGGATGAATCACGATGACCAAAAGGGCGCACCGCCTGCCCGGAGATTGAGATACCTTCCCCCCTACGCCTACGATGAGCTTCTCGAGTTCCTTGAAAATCGGGCAATCCCCGGTGTTGAATATGTCGAGCGCGGGACATACTATCGAACGGCCCAAATAAGAAAGGGAAACGAATCGTACAGAGGCTGGCTCTCCGTCACGAACCTTCCGGATGAGAATTCGCTCTCGGTCACCATGAGCGGGTCGCTTTTACATGTATCGGAAATGGTGATCTCGAGAGTACGGAGGCTTTTCGATACGGATTGCGACCCGATAAAAATTGCAAACAGCCTCTCCGTAATGAACGCCCTTGCGCCCGATATGTGCCTGAGCGGGATTCGTCTGCCGGGATGCTTCGATCCCTTCGAAATATCCGTTCGTGCGGTATTGGGCCAGCAGGTGACGGTAAGGGCGGCGCGGACCCTCGCAATGCGCTTTGCACACGCCTTCGGCGAAGAAATCATCACCCCTTTTGAAAAACTGCAATATGTATTTCCTCCCCCGGAGGTCATTTCCAATCTCGAGCAACCGGTCGAAAACATTTTAGGGCCGCTCGGAATTACCGGAGTTCGCGCCCGCTCCATTTTCGCCCTGGCCCGGGCCATCCAAACCGGGACGATAGATTTTTCCGCCACGGCGGACCCCGAGACCGAACTGCCCAAACTCTCTAAGCTCCCGGGCTTCGGCCCCTGGACTGTCCAATATGTCGGGATGCGGGCCTTTGGCTATCCGGACGCATTTCCTCATACCGATTACGGCATAAAAAAGGCCCTGGAGGGGCTTACCGAAAAAGAGATTTTAAGCAAATCCCTAAAGTGGAAGCCGTGGCGCTCATATGCTACATTGCTCCTGTGGAATTCCCTGAAAAAGGATAAACAAAAAAAAGAGGCGCAAAACCCATGATCTATACGAATCTCGAAAGCCCGCTCGGCGCAATTATCGCGTCATCCGAAAACGACGCAATTACGGGCCTCTGGTTTGTAGGACAAAAGTATTTTCCTGAGGGCATGGACAAATGGGAGTATCGGCCCGATCGGCGCGTTTTTAAGGAGCTCTACCGATGGCTCGACGACTATTTTGCCGGTAAAAATATCCTGCCCATGCCGAAACTCGCGCCAAAAGGGACGGCCTTTCAAAAGGCCGTATGGAACATGCTCCTCAAGATCCCATACGGCCAGTTAACGACTTACGGCAAAATCGCAGAGGGAATGCCCAAAGGCTTTTTACCTACATCGGCGCGCGCCGTGGGCGGGGCGGTGGGGCACAACCCCATCTCCATTCTCATACCATGCCACAGGGTCGTAGGCTCAAACGGAAGCCTTACGGGTTACGCCGGAGGATTGGAAAGAAAAAGGGCGCTGCTTAATATCGAAAGCCCGGGGCGATTTTTGTTGCCAGAATGAATTCATCAGCCGACGAACCTAACGCCCCCGGCGCTCCGCGCCACCCCCGGAGGGGGTTGGAGTTTCACACTGCCGCTCGGATAGTTCACGGATAGACCTTCTATATAGGCGTGCTCTCCACTAAGAGCGCGGACAGGACGTCCGCGCGCGGCGAGACTCGCAGGAGGCGACCGAGCCGCTACAGTACGGACTCATTTATAGCAACCAGCAAGACCACATTATGCCGATCAGAAATCGCACAACCATATACTTCTGCAAATATTAAGCTAAGCCGCGCGGCGTTTGAGCGCAGCCCCTCCGGCGTTTGAGGAGAGCGTGGGGGGATTGCTAAGGGGGGAATTCGCTCTAATTCCCCCCTTAGCTTAAAAGGCTTTGCCGGGCATGGAGCACCATTGCACGCATGCTCCCATGCGAACTATCCTTTTTCCGCGCTGAAAAAGAAAGGACAGAGTCCCACGAGGGAGGGGTGTACCCCCCCCTGCATGGGGCCCCATGCGAACCTTCTTTTTACCGTTATCACAAAGATAGTGTAACTTTAAAATGAAGACAGCCCAGATCCCGCGATGTCTGAGCGCAATCCGGCACTGCGCGACATCCACACCGGGGCCTGGGAAGCCGGAAAAGTGCCGGGGCTCTGACCCCTGCTCTTAACTGGAAGCCTCCCTCTGGAGGGTTGGAGCCCCAAAACCCTCAAACATCATAATGCCGCTGCAGGTTCTTATATGACAGCGCCTCGAGGAGATGGCTTTTGCCTATAGAGGCGCTTCCGGCAAGGTCCGCTATGGTCCTTGCCACCTTGAGGACGCGAAAGAACGAACGCGCCGAGAGGTTCATGGTCTTTACGGCCGCCTCGAAAATCCTCTCGCTCTCCGAATCGATTGCGCAATGCTCCTTGATCTGGTCGCTGTTCATGCGCGAGTTGTACACGGCGCCTCCCCCGGCGAAGCGAGCCCGCTGGATTTCGCGCGCCCGGCAAACGCGCTCGCGTATGGCATCCGAGCTCTCGGCCTTCGAGTTGTCTAAAAGCTCCCTGCAGGCCACCCTGGGAACCTGCACCTCGATGTCTATGCGGTCCAGTATGGGCCCGGCTATCTTGCGGAAATATCCCTCCACCTTGGATGGCGAGCACTTGCAGACAATCTCCGGATCGAAGAGATAGCCGCACTGGCAGGGATTGCTCGCCGCCACCAGCATAAAATCGGCTGGGAATGTCGCGCTTCCCGACGCGCGCGATACCGTTATCTCGCAGTCCTCCAGGGGCTGCCGAAGCGACTGCAACACATGTGACGGAAACTCGACGAACTCGTCGAGAAACAGGACCCCGTTGTGGGCCAGGGAGACCTCGCCCACTGAGGGCTGCCTTCCCCCGCCCACAAGCGCCACGTCCGAGGCCGTATGGTGGGGCGAGCGGAACGGCGGAGCGAGGATAAGGCCCGCGCCGGGTGCGAGGGTCCCTCCCACCGAATGGATCATAGTCGTAACGATGGCCTGTTCGCGCGTCATTTCGGGCAGAAGCGAGGGAAGGCGCCTGGCCAGCATGGTCTTCCCCGAGCCGGGCGGCCCGTAGAGAAGCAGGTTGTGGTGCCCCGCAGCGGCTATCTCGAGCGCCCGCTTTGCGCTCTCCTGGCCGCGCACCTCGCTGAAATCGTGGCGGTGCCGCCGCACGGAGGAGCGTCCGCCGGCCCCTGTATAGGGAGCGCCCCCTCCCCCGCATATCTCGATCGCCTCGCGGATGTTTCGCGCCGGAAACACCTCTATGCCCTCGATCGCGGCGGCCTCGCTGCGGTTGTCGAAGGGCACTATGACGCGCCGGTAGCCCTCCTTAAACAGCCCGATAGCCATCGCGATAGCGCCGCGCACCGGCTTTATCCTTCCATCCAGGGAGAGCTCGCCGACCATCGGATAGGCCGAGTGATCGCAGGCTATCTGGCCCGTTGTGGCCAGTATGGCCATGGCGATCGGCAGGTCGAAATTGGCGCCCTGCTTGCGGAAGCCCGCCGGGGCCAGGTTTACCACGAAGTTTTGAGGAGGAAACTCAAAACCCGAATTTTCGACCGCCGAGCGGATTCGCTCGCGCGCCTCCTTTATGGTTGAATCGGGAAGGCCCACAATGGTGAAGCCGGGGAGCCCCTTGACGATATCGACCTCCACCTCCACGATGACCGCGTCTATTCCCTGGACTGCGACCGAAACAGCGCTTGAAAGCATCGTCCCCCTTCCGGCGATTCCAAAATGCGGGGCAAAAAAACGGCCGCGGAAGGCCCGGGGCGAAGCCCTGGCGACTTCCGCGGCAATTCAACGCACCCTGTAAGTAAAACGAACGGACAGGGCTTTTCGTTAAAAGTTTTTCCTATTTTTTGAATTTTTTCACCAGAAATCTCACGATAAAGGCCACGATGGCCGCCAGGAAGACGAAAACGCCGAACATCACCCAGGTCACCATCGTTCCGCGCGACAGCAGATTGAATGGATTGAGGCTGGGTTCGCTTACTATCCTGCCTAACTTGCCGCTATATTTCTTCGGCACGTCCGGAATTCCATCGCCATCGATATCGGGAAAGCTTTTAATGTATTCCATCACGCCGACCCACTCCTTGAGCTCCTGGATGCCGGGCTTTCGTTTGTCGGCGTCAATTCTATAGGCCACCAGGTCGCTTATGGGATTTCCCTTTCGGTCCTTGGGGACGATATTCAGAATATTGAAGGTGAAACTGCCTATCACCTTGAGGAAAGTGGTATCGTAGATGTTTCCGGAGATGCGGTAGAGCGCCTTGTTCGAGGACGAATAGTCCAGCGGTACGTATCCCTCCTCCTCGGAGCCCATCCAGATATCGGTAACCCGGTCGAATATGGCGCGGCGCGGATTGTATGTAAATTTTACGCCCGAGATCTGCAGAAAATACGAGCTACCCTTTAGCGGGTAGATGCTCGTTAGGATCTCCATGGCCTTTTTGATCTCGGAGCCGTACAGGTAGCACGAAACGAGCGGATAGGCCATGGTTCCGTCCATGCCGATTCCGAGAGGGATGGTTCGGAAGACGTCGGCCACCGAAAGCCTGCCGGTCTTTCCCTTCATCAGGCTGTCCCGAATCACCCCATTCGCCTCTATCGCGAGCACCACCTTCGTCGCCGGATCGGCCGGGTCATAGTCGTATTTGTTGGCGTACCAGCGGATAGAATCGGCGATGAGGTTTCCAAGCGGCGACTCGTCCTCTACGATGGGCATGTCGAACTTCGCATGCGCTATGGTCTTCCAGTAGGAAAGTCCGTGCTCGGCAAGCACCCTGCGGTCTATTTCGCCTATGTAGCCGTTAATCCGCCTCTGAATGTCCGGATCGGCGGGGATGGAATCGTCTATCGTTATCATCGAGTAGTCTTTTACCGTGGCTCTGCCCTTGTCCCATGCCACGTCGAGCACCCCTACGCGTCTGCCGTATTCCCAGGCCTGCACTATGATGGTGCCGTTTACTATGAGCGGCTTCTCCAGCAGGGTATGGGTATGGCCGCTTATGATGATATCTATCCCCTTTACCTCCCTGGCAAGCACCTCGTCCTCGGACTTTGTGCCCTCATAAACACCGCTGTGCGAGAGGCAGATGACCATCTCCACCTTTTCCTTTTCCCGGAGAAGCTTAACCATCTCCCGTGCCGCCTCGACTGGAGGAGTGAACTTAACCGGCGAGGCGAAAGGCGAATCGCCAATGGCAACCTCGCCAATAATGCCAAAAAACCCTATTTTTATGCCGTTTATCACTTTTATGCTATAGGGCTTTACGATGCCTTTTTTAAACACGGCCTCGAGGCTATCGTCCTTCTCGCTTTCGGCGCTGAATTTCGCGCTCGAAAAAACGATCTCCGGCATGCCCTTTCTGTGTCCGGCACTTAGAATTCTGGCAAGCCCGTCGGGCATAAGGTCGAACTCGTGGTTGCCCAGGGTCACCATGTCGTAACCCATAAGCTTGAGGAGCGAGAGCTCGAAGGCCTCCTCGCGAGCCAGCATGTGGAAGAGCGAACCCATGTGGTAATCCCCGGCGTCGAGTACAAGCGTGGGATTCGCCCGGGCCGCCTTCTGGCGCTTGATGACCGTCGCGACGCGCGCCCAGCCCCCGAGCGTTTTGTCGTCGCCGGTCTTGTCCGGGGTAAAGTCGAGCTCCGGCGGAAAGCCCATAAGGTGTGAATGCATATCGTTGGTATGAATGATGGAAAGGATCTTCTCTCCCGCGTACAGCGGCAGGGAGAAAAGCATTAGGATGACGGCAAAAAGGGATGTCAGGGTCCTCATCGATCTTCTCCTCGTGTGGGATTGGCGGGCACGGTCGGTACCTGGGCGCAGTGCCCAGCTTTTTATACGGCGAAGGCCGGACTTTTGCAAGAAAAATATCGCAAGCCGCCGAGTGTAAGGGAAAAACCCGAGTTTTCCCCTGCGATGAGAGGATTGGAGCTCCGGGGAGGCGTTACACGGCAGGCGGAGGATGGTTCGGCCCGGAAGTACGTACCGGCGGCCCAGGAAGACGGCTCCCGGGAGATGCGCCATGGAAATAATGACTGTCCCGTCATTCGAGGAGGCATCCCCATCGATAATAAAGGGATAAACTTTTTTACCGAAAAATTTTGTCGACCGAAAAAAGCGGGATAACATTGACGGAGAAAAAATGAAAAAAAATTTCCCAAATCGGGTCGATAGTACGAATACATGTTGACATCCATGAATTTTTATAGTAATGCCCTTTCGACTCGATTTAAAAAAAGGCGGATTTTCGCGTTATGTCGCGAAAAACCATGAGAACAAGGAGCACCTGAATGCAGGATACGCCCTCACTTTTGGAAACCGGGATCTCCGGCGAAGCGGGAGAACCTCCGAGCGCGTTTACAGCCCAAATCGAAATTAGGGAGGAAGAGCAGTGTGACGCGGAGGAGCCTCCCTCCCTATCGCTATTGCCCGCCGCGGATGAGACCGGAGACCTTGTTCCGGAACCCGCCAGACTGGTGATACACTACACCAGGTTCATTTCCAGCCCCAAAACACGAAGCTTTCGGAAAAGGCACTTTCCAGGCGCCACGGCCGCGGAGTGGAACGACTGGAAGTGGCAGCTTCGAAACCGGATCCGCGACGCCGCCCCCCTTTCCGCCATAATCCGGCTGTCGGAGGACGAGCGACGCGCCCTCGATGCGCGCAACGGGGCCATGCCCTTTTCCATCACCCCCTATTACGCGGGCCTTCTCGAATACGACAACCCTGCCCAGTCCATTCGAAGAACGGTGGTCCCCGTAACGGCGGAGCTCTTCAGCTCCAAAGGAGAGGCCGAGGACCCGCTTGGAGAGGAATCGGACAGCCCGGTACCCGGCCTCGTGCACCGCTATCCGGACAGGGCGCTCTTCCTGGTTACGGATTTCTGTTCCACATACTGCCGCTATTGCACGCGCTCGCGCATGGTCGGCCGATCCTCCGGAGAATCGTGCTCCAGAAGGCAATGGGAAAAGGCGCTTGCGTATATTGAGGCCGTCCCGAGGATCCGCGACGTGCTCCTTTCCGGAGGAGACCCCCTTACCCTGCCGGACGATGAGCTCGAATGGCTGCTCATGCGCCTTCGACGCATACCCCATGTCGAGATCGTCCGCATAGGGACCAAGGTGCCCATGGTTCTTCCCCAGCGCATCACCTCCAACCTTACGCGAATGCTCAAGCGCTACCACCCGCTCTGGGTAAACATACACTGCACCCATCCCGACGAGCTCACCGCCGAGGCCGTGGAGGCCTGTGCAAGGCTCTCCGACGCGGGGATACCGCTGGGAAGCCAGACTGTGCTGCTTGCCGGCATCAACGACAATGTCGAGACCCTGTGCGCCCTCTACCACGGCCTGCTTCGCGCAAGGGTGCGCCCGTACTATCTCTATCAGTGCGACCCCATAGTTGGCTCGTCGCATTTCCGCACCACCGTGGAGAAGGGTATAGACATGATACGGGGCCTAAGGGGCCATACGACCGGCTTCGCGGTCCCGACATACGTCATCGACGCGCCCGGGGGCGGAGGCAAGATTCCTCTTCTGCCCGAATATTTAGCCGGAAGGGAGGGCGGCGATATCATCCTTCGAAACTACGAGAACCTGATTTTCCGCTATCCCGACACGGCGGGCATGGAAATTCACGGAATGGAGAACCACTAGTGCGCGTAGCCCTCGCTTACGATCTCAGGGACGATTACAGGGCGATGGGCTACGGCGAGGAGGAGGTCGCCGAGTTCGACAGCGTCGAAACCATCGAGGCCATCGAAGCCTCGCTTTCGCGCCTGGGCTACTCTACCGAGCGCATAGGAAGCCTCCCGGCCATACTGCCACGGCTCCTCTCCGGAGAGCGCTGGGACATCGTTTTCAATATAACCGAGGGACTGTACGGCATCGCCCGCGAGGCGCAGGTGCCCGCCATACTCGACGCCTACCGCCTGCCATATACCTTCTCCGACGCCTCGGTCCTTGCGCTCACCATGCACAAGGCCCTCTGCAAGCGGGTGGTGCGCGACCTGGGCCTCCCCACGCCCGATTTCGTCTGCATCCATTCGCCAGAAGAGACGGCTTCGATCGACCTTTCCTTCCCTCTGTTCGTAAAGCCCCTCGCCGAGGGGACCGGAAAGGGCGTAAGCGCCGCTTCGGTCACACGCGACAGGGAATCGCTCGAAACCGCGGTCCGCGGCCTCCTCGAGCGCTACAGGCAGCCCGTCCTTGTGGAGCGCTACCTTCCCGGCAGGGAATTTACCGTCGGCATAGTCGGAACAGGGGCCGGGGCCCGCGTTATAGGCGTGGCCGAAATCATCCTTAATCCAGGCGCGGAGGAGGCCGTTTATTCGCTCGCCAACAAGGAGCTCTGCGAGGAGCGGGTAAGCTATAAGCTGGTCTTGGACCCCGAGGCGCTTATGGCCGCCGACTGCGCTCTCGCCGCATGGCGCGGCCTGGAGTGCCGCGACGCCGGCAGGATCGACCTCAGGTCCGACGCCGAGGGAAGGCCCGGATTCATCGAGGTTAATCCCCTGGCGGGCCTGCATCCAACCCATTCGGACCTGCCTATAATCGCCACCCTAGCGGGGATGGAGTACGACGGACTCATCGAAACAATCATGAATTCCGCCCTCGCGCGCCTCCAAAAAACCGGCGGCGCCCGCATTCCGGACCCGCGCGCCTGAGGCCGGAGGGCCGTGTGAAAAAGGCCGTCATACTCCACGCCGAGATACCGGAAAACGCCCCGCCCGATGAAAAGGACACGCTAATCCAGGCGGGTGCCGTGGCGGAATCGCTCGAAAAACTCGGATACGAGCCTCTCCTCGTTCCCTTCGGCCTCGACCTCGACGGCGCCCGGGCGAGGCTAAGGGCAATTCGACCGAAGTTCGTCTTCAATCTCGTGGAGGCGGTGGACGGCAGGGACCGCTTCATCCACCTCGCCCCCGCCCTTCTCGACTCTATGGAACTGCCGTATACGGGCTCGTCCACCGAGGCCCTATTTCTCACATCGGGCAAGGTGCTCTCCAAAAGGCTCATGCGTCTATTCGGGCTCCCCACCCCTTCCTTCGTTACGGCCGGTATGAGGCCGGAGGAGCCGTTTCAGCCGGGCCCGTACATCATAAAATCGGTATGGGACCACGCCTCCGCCGGAATAGGCGACGACTCCATAGTAAGTGCCGAAAGCCGCAAGGAGCTTTTAGAGCATATCGCCCGCAGGGCGCCCCGCCACTGCGGCGGCTGCTTCGCCGAGGCCTATATCGACGGGCGCGAGTTCAATCTCTCGCTGCTCGGCGGGGCCGAAGGACCGGTTGTGCTCCCCCAGGCGGAAATACTCTTCAGGGACTATCCGCCCGGCAAGCCCCGAATAGTCGATTACCGAGCCAAATGGCTGGAGGGGAGCTTCGAATTCGAAAACACCCCTCGAAGCTTCGATTTTCCCCCCTCCGACGGACCGCTCCTCTCGCGCCTCGAATCTCTCGCTTTGGCCTGCTTCGAAGCCTTCGGCATGAGCGGTTATGCCCGCGTAGATTTCCGGGTTGACCGCGACGGCGGTCCGTGGATACTGGAAATCAACTCGAACCCCTGCCTTAGCCCCGACGGAGGATTTGCCGCCGCGGCAGGCAGGGCGGGGCTCTCGTATGACGGGATGATACAAAGGATCATCGACCGCATATAACGACAGCCGGGGCCCAACAGACGGAATCACAGTGTTTCGCATAAGGCGCATTTACGACACCACCACCGAGTTCGACCGCAGGGCCGTGGAGCAGGTCCAGGACATCCTGCGCGCGCAGTTCGGCGGCATCGGCGAGGAGGCCATCGAACGCCTTCCCATGGAGCTTGCCGACCCTTTAAGGCACCGCTTTCGCTCGCTTATCTTCATCGCCGACGACACACGCGGGACCGTTAAAGGCTTCGCCCTGCTGCGGCATGCGAGCGACATGCGATTTTGCTTTCTCGACTTCATCTCGGTGCAAAGGGGCGAAAGCGGCGGCGGCCTGGGCGGGGTGCTGTACAGGCATGTCCGGGAGGAATCGATCCAGCTAAACGCAATCGGCCTCTTCTACGAATGCCTGCCCGACGATATCGGGCTCGTCACGAACCCCGACAATCTGCGCCAGAACCGGCAACGCCTTAAATTCTACGAACGATTCGGGGCCCGCCCCGTAGCCGGAACGCTTTACGAGACCCCGCTTGAGCCGGGAGGTTCGGCCCCTTATCTAATCTACGACCCCCTTCTCGAGGGCCGCCCGCTCGGCCTGTCCGACGCCCGGGCCATAGTGCGCGCCATCCTCGAACGAAAATACGGGGCCGCCTGTCCGCCCGGCTATATCGACATGGTTGTCGACTCGTTTCGCGACGACCCTGTGCGAATCCGCCCTCCGCGCTACATTAAGAAGGAGCGCCCGGTCCGCCTTGTTCCCGCCATCTCCATAGACCGGCGTATCGCGCTGGTAGTGAACGACCGCCACATGATACATCACGTTCACGATCGCGGCTATGTGGAGTCCCCTGTCCGGATCAAATCCATCCTGAAAGGCATAGCGGACACCGGAATCTTCCACGAGATCCCGCCGCGCCCCTTCCCCGAACGCATGCTGCGCTCCGTACACACCGCTGAGTTCGTGGAATACCTCAAAAGGGTATGCACCCTCATCCGACCCGACGAGTCCGTTTACCCTTATGTATTTCCAATCCGCAACGGCCGCCGCCCGCCCAGGGAGCTGCCTCTTAGGGCCGGCTATTACTGCATCGACACCTTCACCCCCATAAACCGAAACGCCTATATCGCTGCCAAGCGCTCGGTCGATTGCGCGCTCACCGCAGCGCAATCCCTCCTCCAGGGCTACCGGCTCTCCTATGCCCTGGTGCGCCCTCCCGGCCATCATGCCGAAAGGCGCGTATTCGGCGGGTTTTGCTACTTCAACTCGGCCGCCATCGCGGCGGAATACCTTCTGCGGCACGGCAGCGTCGCGGTGCTCGACATCGACTACCATCACGGCAACGGCACGCAGGATATATTCTACCAAAGAAGCGATGTCCTCACCGTCTCCATACACGGCCATCCCCAGCACGCGTACCCATACTTCACCGGATTCGCCGACGAGCGCGGCGAAAACGCGGGCGAGGGGTTCAACCTCAACATACCCCTGCCCGAAACCATCACCACCGACGACTACCGAAATGCGCTCGGCAGGGCCCTTAAGCGCATCATCTCGTTCAACCCTTCCTTTCTGGTGCTTGCCCTGGGTTTCGACACCTCGAGGGGCGACCCCACGGGCTCGTGGCCGCTAAAGGCCGCCGATTTCGAGAATAACGGCTTCATGATCGGCTCACTCCGCGTCCCCATAGCGGTGGTACAGGAGGGCGGATACCGCATACGCTCCCTCTCCGCCAACGCCCGCGCGTTTTTTTCCGGCCTGTGGGAGGGCGCCTTCGCACGAAAGCTCGAGCGGGCACGGTCCTTGCATCCGGAGAACAATCACAATGTCGTCTGAACCGCGCATGGCCGCCGCCTTCCGCACGGAGATCCGCCCGTCCGACCCTCCTGGGATCCGACGGATAGTGGAGTCCTCCAACTACTTCTCGCCCGCCGAGATCGAAATAGCGGTGGAGCTCGCCGAGGAGCGCATCGCTCGCGGAGACGCCAGCGGATACCATTTCCTCTTTGCCGACGGCCCCTCGGGGCTTATGGGCTATGCCTGTTTCGGCCCCATACCCGCCACCGAATCGAGCTACGATCTGTACTGGATCGCTGTCGACAGCCTTCTGCGCGGGAGCGGTTTGGGCCGCGAGCTCCTCGAACGAAGCGAGCGAATAGTCGCCGGCATGGGAGGCAGGCGCCTGTATATAGACACCTCCTCGCGCGAACAGTATGTCCCCACTCATGGCTTTTACCTTCGCTGCGGATACCGGCAGGAGGCCTTTCTCGAGGATTTCTACTCCCCGGGCGACGGCAAACTGATCTACGTAAAAGCCCTCTCGGATGTCCGGCCGTGATGGGAACGCCCGACATCGCCGGAAGGCTGGTCCTCGCGCCAATGGCCGGCTTTACCGATTCGCCCTATCGTCGAATAGCCCGCCGCCACGGCGCGGCCCTCGTGTATACCGAGCTTGTCAGCGCCGAGGGGATAGTCCGCGGAAACCGGAAAACGCTCGACCTCACGCGCTTCAGCCCGGAGGAGAAACCCATCGCCATCCAGCTTTTCGGCAAGGACCCGGCGGTCATGGCCGAGGCCGCGCGGCGCGTGGAGTCCCTCGGTCCGAACCTAATCGACATCAACATGGGCTGCTCCGCTCCGCGCGTCTGCTCCGGCGGCTCCGGCGCCGGGCTTCTCCAGAATCCGCCTCTTGCGGGAGCCATTGCGGCCGCCGTCGCCGGGGCGGTCCGGATTCCGGTGTCCGCCAAGATAAGGATAGGCTGGGACGGCTCATCGCGCAACTATCGCGAGCTTCTTCCGCGCCTCGAGGAGGCGGGAATAAGCCTCATGGCCGTTCACGGCCGAACGCGCGCACAGAAGTATACAGGCCAGGCCGACTGGGAGGCGATAGCCGAAATCGCGTCCCTTTCCCGCGTCCCGGTGATAGGAAACGGCGACATCCGCTCCCACGCCGACGCCCTGGAGCGCCTGCGCACCTCCGGTTGCGCCGCTGTGATGGTGGGGCGCGCGGCCATAGGAAATCCCTGGATATTCAGCGGAGCGGAGCCCTCGGTCTTTGATCTCGCCGAAGAGGTCCGGACGCACCTTCGTCTTATGCGCGACTTCTACGGCGAACGCGGCATAATCCTTATGCGCAAACACCTGGCGCGCTATTTCCACGGCTTCAGGCACGCTGCCAGGCTGCGCGGGGAGCTGGTGCGGGCCGCTTCTTTCGAGGAGGCGGTCTCCCTGATCGACCGCTACGAAGGCGGCGGATTCGAAATCCCGGAGGATTAAGGAGGCAATATGGGCAAAGCGGTAAACAGGACCGGCAAACTATATATAATCGCAACGCCTATCGGCAATCTCGAGGATATAAGCCTGAGGGCGCTACGCATACTCCGCGAGGAGGTCTCCTGTGTCTATTGCGAGGATACGCGCCAGACAAGAAAACTCCTCAACCACTACGGAATCGGCCTTCCGACCCTTTCGCTTCACGCCCATTCCCCCGACGAACGGATCGCAGGGGCCGTAAGCCGCCTTCACGAGGGAATCTCCCTGGCCTACGTCACCGACTCCGGCACCCCCGGGCTATCGGACCCCGGCAGCCGCCTAATCGCGCTGGCCGCCGGGCACGGCATAGAGGCGGTGCCGATACCGGGCCCCTCGGCCCTGGCGGCCATAGTTTCGGTCGCGGGCTTCCCCGAAAAGACCGTAATATTTGCCGGTTTTTTAAGCAAAAAGGACGGTAGAAGAAAGCGGGAATTGGAGGGGCTCCGGCGGCACAGGGGGATAATAGTCCTGTACGAATCGCCGCATCGGATCGGCCGCCTTCTCTCCGCCGCCGCCGGGGTCTTCCCGGAAGAGATGGCCGTTATCGGAAGGGAAATGACCAAGGTCCACGAGGAATTCCTCAGAGGAACGGTTAGGGAGCTTTCAGAGCGGTCCGATTCCATCATCTCGAAAGGCGAATTCACCATTGCAATCTGGAACACCGGCGCCGGGCAAGGCGACGAGCCGGAGGATTGAACGCCCCGATCGCCTGGACAAAGGGCAAAAATTAAAATATTTCTTGCTCTATTCCGGCCTTTTTTATATAATTTGAGGTGGAATACGGGTTGGGATATGCAAATATGTTAAAGATTGGACCGAATATACCGATATTAGTAACAGAATACCGTAAAGGACATCGATCATGGTTATTGACAAAATAGGACATATTAACAACATCGTCGAGCCCAAGGGTACGAAATCGGTATCACGAACCAAGGATTCTCCGCGGAACGACTCCGTCCAGATATCCACCGAGGGCAAGAAGGCCGCCGAAATAGGCCGCTACACCCAGATCGTCAACGAAGCGCCGGACATCCGCGCGGACAGGGTGCGCGAGATCAAGGAGCAGATCCTCAACGGAACCTATGACAAGTTCGAGGACGATAAGATATTATCCATGGTCGCCGATAAAATCGCGAGGAACCTGCTTCGAAAATAGACCCGTCGACTCAAATCCGATCGATACGGAGGGAAAAAGCGGAGGCGACTGACATCCGCTTTTTTTATATCTACGGAAATGCCCACCAGCGCGACAGCTAGCCTGAGTTCCGAATTCTACGTTCCGACCGAGATATTCATCCGGCAGGACATAATAGCATCGATCGGGCCGATACTCAAGACTATCGGCTCGCGCATTCTTCTCATCACCACGACAGGCGACCTCGATCTCTTTCACGACACCATCGAGAAGATGGCCAAAAGCGCCGCGGCCTCAAACCTCGGATTGATAATTTATGACGAGATGCCCGACTCGCCGAACACGGAGGATATAGACACGGCCGCGAGCTATGCGCGAAAGACCCACTGCGACGTCATCGCGGGGTTCGGCGGGACAGATTCGCTCAATACCGCAAAGGCCGTCGCCGTCCTCGCGGGCAACTATCTGTTCTGCGAGGACCTTTTCGAGAACCCCTCGATACAGGCGCCGATCGCGCTGGTCACCATACCGGCCTTTCCATCCTTCGGCTTCGAGATACTCCCCATGTTCTTCCTCACCGACATTCGCGAGGAGATACGAAAGGTCTACAATCACCGCTACCTTTTCCCCAGGGCCACAATCGTCGATCCCAGGGTAAGTGCGTTAATCTCCGAGGAGGTCACCGCGCAGGTAAACTCCGCTACGCTTGCAATAGCCACCGAGGCGGTGATATCTAAGAGCACCAACAGCATGGTGAACACCTATGCCCTCAAATCCATCGATCTCATATTCAAAAACCTTCCGACCGCGTATCGTGATTCTCAGAATATTACCTCCAGGGGCCATCTCTCATACGCTTCGATCATGACCGGCATCGCCTTTTCGGTCTCCAGGCTCTCGCTGTCGCTCGCGCTCTCGCTCGCGCTTTCCTCGCGCTCCAACATATCGGTGCAACGGTGCATGGGGGTGTTCCTGCCGCACATAATGGAATATAACCTCACCGCGACGCCCGGCAAGTACGTACAGATGTCTAAGGTGATGGACGAGGACGTCCGGGAGATCACCGTCATCGAGGCGGCCATCAAGGCCGTGGAGGGCGTTCGCAAGCTCGAGATCGATCTGGACATCCCCCAGCGCCTTTCCCAGTTCGAAATACCAAAGGCCGAATTTTCCCGGATCGCCGAGATCGCCATTGGCTACCCATTCATCGAAAACGCGCCGCGGCCCCTTAACCGCGACGAATTCGAAACCATCCTGATCGCCGCGTACTGACAGCATGGCCGACGAACCCTTAAGAAAACTTCTCGAAGACTACAAGAACGGCTCGATCTCCGGGGACGAGGCTCTCGCCTACCTCAGAAAACTCCCGTTCGAGGACCTCACCTTCGCCATGATCGACCACCATCGCGAGCTCCGCTGGGGGTTTCCCGAGGTCATCTTCTGCCAGGGCAAGACGCCCGCGCAGATCGCGGCGATAGCAAGGGCGATCGTACACCGCGGCTCGAACCTGCTTGCCACCCGCGCGGACTACGCGGCCTTCGAAGCCGTGAGGGAACTTATACCCGAAGCACGCTATAGCGATGAGGCGCGGACCATCAGCCTGGTAAAGAGCCCTCCGCCGCCGGTCAGGGGAGGGGTGCTCGTTGCCACGGCCGGAACCGCCGATATCCCTGTGGCGTCCGAATCCTTCGAGACCGGGCGCATGCTCGGCCTCGACATCGCCATGCTAAACGACATCGGGGTTGCCGGCATGCATCGTGTAATGCATCATCGCGACGTGATACTGGAGGCCTCGGTCATTATCGTCGTGGCCGGAATGGAAGGGGCGCTTGCCTCGGTCATCGCCGGAATGACCAGCGCTCCCGTTATCGCCGTGCCGGCGTCCACGGGATACGGCGCGGCTTTCGCCGGACTCACGCCCCTTCTGGGGATGCTTAACTCCTGTGTGCCCGGAGTGGCCGTGATGAACATCGACAACGGTTTCGGCGCGGCCTTCCTGGCGTTTAAAATTCTCGCCACTCTTGGCAGGTTAACCGTAACGCCATGAGCCGCACCCTGGCCATCGACCTTCAGTTCGGGGCCTCGGGCGATATGCTGCTTGGGGCCCTGTTCGACCTGGGACTGGACCCGGGCGTTCTCACGAAGGAGCTCTCCGGCCTCCCGCTGGAGGGATGGAGCATCTCCCCCTTAAAAATCAAAAAATACCACCTCTCGGGGACCGCAGCCAACGTCCGCTGCACGGAAACCGGTGGAGAGCGGCACTACCGCGATATCGAGGCCCTTATTCTGGGAGGCGGATTTCGCGCAAGCGCCGCTAAGCGCGCCATGAGGGTGTTCGCCCGGCTCGCGGACGCCGAGGCGGCGGTGCACGGCTCCACGCGGGAAGATGTCCACTTCCATGAGGTGGGAGCCGTCGACAGCATCATCGACGTAGCGGCTTTCTGCGCGGCTATCGACATCCTGGGCGTGGACGCCATAAGCTTCGGGGATTTTTTCTTCGGCACCGGAACGGTCATGTCGCGCCACGGAGAGCTTCCGGTGCCCGTACCCGCGGTCGTCCGGCTAACCGAAGGCTACAGGTGCCGTCTGACCGGACGCGAGGGCGAGCTCGTCACACCGACGGCCGCGGCGATACTTACAGCGCTCGGAGTCCAGGGGCCTGTGATTGGCGCTTCGGTGCTCGGAAAAACCGGAATCGGGTTCGGTACTCGAAATCACCCCTTCCCCAGTTATACGCGCATCATGCTGTTCGGCTCCGAAGAAGGTCCGGAGGCCGAGGAGGTATTCCAGATCGAATGCAACATCGACGACATGAATCCGCAGGTTTATCCGCATCTCATCGATGTTCTGCTCGGTAACGGCGCGCTCGATGCCTACCTCTCGGCGGTTAACATGAAAAAAGGCCGCCCGGGAACGCTTCTAACCGTCATCGTTCCCAGAGCGGCCCTGGAAGCCGTAAGGCGCGCCATCTATACCGAAACCACCACGCTTGGGCTTCGCCTCCGCGAAGTGAGCCGGGAAAAGCTCGAACGCTCATTCGTTACGGTCCACATCGACGGACGCGAGATACGGGTAAAACGGGGCCGGTTTCTCGGAGGGGAGGTAACGGCGCAGCCGGAGTTCGAGGACTGCGCCAGGGTCGCGCGCGAATCGGGCGAACCGCTCAGGCGCATAATGGCCCGTGCGCTCGAGGAATACTACAGGAAATCAGGCCTGGAGTGAGGTAAGCTCCTCCGCGGTCAGTATCTGTTCTATATCCAGCACGATAACGAAGCCTTCGGCAAGCTTCGCTATCCCGACGATGTAACGGCCGGAAATCCCCTTCACGATGGGAGGGGGCGGTTCTATGTCCTTGCCCTCGATCTTCACCACATGGCTCACGGAATCTATCCCAAGGCCGACAAGCTTGTTCCTAATGGCGACCACAATGGCGCGCTTGCCTTCTCCGGTGCCGTCGTTCTCTATGCGGAAACGCCTGCTCAGGTCGATGATGGGGATCACCTTTCCCCTTAGATCCATCACGCCCATTATAAAATCCGCCGACTTCGGCAGGCGGGTTATCTTCGGCAGTTTCAATATCTCCTGGACCCTCAGAATATCGATGCCGTATTCCTCTTTCCCGACCTTGAAACAGACTATCTGCATTGAGGAGGATGATTTATCGATTTTTTCCATGGAATTGCCCTCTTACCGCTCTCCTTGCCCTGAACCGCATGGCCGCATAAACACAGTTGCCGCGCTCCGAAGCACCGCATTCCCCCCGGAGGAAGAGGCTATCCGTGGATACCGCGGCACCGCGATATAGTATAGACCACGCCCCGGACAATTCAAGTATAAAAAACGACACGGCGAGAAACTATATAAAGTAATATCCGTAAACATAGAGAGCGGCCCCGGAACCCATAAAAAATACAAGCTTCATTATTGATGGGTCTCGGCCCCGCAGAAAAATCTCCACGAGGCCTATGAGAACCCCGAAGGAGGCGGCCGCGACACCCGCCGTGATATAGCTGTGGAAATAGAAGAAGGAGGCCGCGACCAAGAGCGCGCCGGCGAAGTAATCGAGCAGGCCGCGGAACAATGGCCCCATGGCCATGGAGCGGCCCCGGGGTGAATCGACAGGCTGCACGGCCTCGGGCCGGAAATAGCGTTTTCTGGTCCGGTCGAGATATTCCCTGCGCGTCTGGGGCCGTTCGGTTTTTTCGGCGGAGGCGGATTCGTCGAGAGCCAGAGCCCCGACCACGATTTTACGGACCTCCTTGTTGCTTATGGTGCGAAGCGCGTCAGCGCGAAGCTTGAGCTTCTCGACGACCTGATGGGCCCTGCCGGTTGTGACATTCCGTTGAGCGCTGACGCGCTCTCCGGTAAATATGGCGTAGTAGGGATTGCCTCCCTCCTCCGCGTCCTCGATATAAACGCGAATCTTGCGTTCCTTCAGGTTGAAATCGACACGAAGGTAGTCCCCGGAGTCCGTGGTGGTATACAGGGCGGCCTGGTACCCCCTTATCTCGGAGGGCCTCCTCTTCCAGGAGGCCTTTTTCCCTTCCCCGCCAGTGCCATTTTTTCGGGAGAGGCTGTTTCTCATTGCCTGCCGACACCCCCGTTCGATAAACGAAGGAGACTGGCTTTCGATTAAAACCAATCTCCCTCGCTTTCGGTCGTTCTTTCGAAACCCGCTTATTTCTTCTTGTGACGATTCTGTCTGCGGCGTTTTTTTCTTTTGTGGTTGGCGATCTTCGCCCTCTTCTTCTTTCTACCGCACGGCATACGCATCTCCTTGTGTTGAATATGACTTCCCGGAAGAACGGCCTATCTGAGATTATCTATCTCGCCCTTCCTCTTTTCCGCGATCCTTTCATCTTCCAGCGACAGCCCGAAGTTCATGCCCGATTTTTCGGGCGCCAGTATCACTTTTACGTCGCCCCCCAATCTGTCAATATAAATATACTTTAAAAGGTCCGGATTCGACTTCACCAGGCGGGAGACATCAGAAAGCTTTTCGAGGTACTCCTTTTTGCGCTTTTTCTCCCTCTCGAGCTCGCTTTTAAGCGCCAGATACTCCTTGTGGTTGCGGCGCTCGATCTCGCGCAGTTCGGCCAGAAAGGCAAGCCCCTCCTGGTATACCAAAGGTTCGGGGAGCACCATCGGCCCCGAAAGCTCCATGGACACCACCGTAAGACCGGCCCTCGCGGCCCGGCCCTTCATTAACTCGTATGCCGCGGCGGTAATTTTTTCACGGTCGCGCATGATGCCGAACCGGTTGTACGCCTGTTCGGTATAGGGCCCCAGAGCCGCGGAAAAGGCCTTATCGGCCAGCTCCTTCATGCGGGAGGCCCCGGGGCGTCCCTCACGCTGTTCGGATGCCCGCGCCACCCATAGGGCGCCAGGCGCCACCTCGTATGTCACGCTCAGCGGGACCTTGATGGCGTAGTGGTCGCCCTCCAGGTCTCCAAGCGGGGGAATGGCCACACGGGCCTCGATAAACTCGGGCGCCCTTTTGGGATAGCGGGAGATTTCGAGGCGGTCGGGTACAAGCCCCTGCCACACG
>MVZN01000039.1 GCA_002069125.1 Spirochaetes bacterium ADurb.BinA120 | reverse complement strand
CGTCGGCGTTCATTATATAGATTTCCTGGTTGCCGTCTCGATCGCTGACGAACGCGATCCGCCGGCCGTCGGGCGACCACGTGGGCGTGTAATCCGGGGCCGATACGGCGGTAAGCCGCCTCTGGTCTTTCCCGTCGGCATCCATGGAATAGATCTCGTAATTGCCGTCCCGGTTGGATACAAACACTATCCGCCCCGTGTCGGCCGACCACGACGGGTTGAGGTTGGAGGCGGCGCCATTCGTAAGCATTGAAACCGATTCCCCGTTCTCATCCATTACGAATATCTGATATACCGGGTCGATATTGCAGCTGTATGCTATCTTAAGGGGCTCATCGTACATCCGCATGCAGCCGAAGCCCATGCCGCAAAACGCGAGCAGAAGGGCATACACGGCCCCACGAGCCGCCCTCTCTTTAAGGCCTGTGCTCAATCTATCGGTATTCATACACCGGTTTCTCCCGCCGCACCGTCGGCGCACTGCGAAATCGGTACGAAACCCCGCCGATTACGGAAAGGCCTCCGACGGTATCGTCCTTGAATTCTTTGAAATAGAGGGAATGGACATAACCGGCATCCAGAAAAAATCCCACGCGGGGCGTGTATACGTACTCGATTCCCAGCCAGGCACCGGCCGTCGGCCCGATATCGTATACGGTCTCGGTTTCCGAGGGATCAGTAAAGGCTCCGTAGCGCTTTGCCTGCTGGCGGTAGGCAAAGCTTCCTCCGAGCGCCGTCGAGGCCGTCCAGAAAAATGTGGTATCCGGCACGGAACCGCGAAAGCGCAAGCCGGCCAGGGCCGTGCCCGTCCCGTACGCCGTCTCGTTCGGTTCGCCCTTGTACTCCAAGCCCGTGGCGAAGGCGCCGCGAAGATACAGGCTCATGCCGCGCGCGGCAACCCAGGACGCCCCCACGCCGGCGCCGTACTGGGCGGGGAAGTCGCCCGGCAGATATAAGCTTCCAAAGCCCTCCATGCGGACCGAGGCGCGCGCCGAAACAAGGCCGGACAGGACAAATAGTACGATGGCGACACGCTTGAGCACGGGCCTTCTCCGGATAATCTCTCGGGATGCTCCACGTATATCACACATGCCCTGCCCTGTCAAACACATAAGCCGGCCCCGGGTCGTTTGAAAAAAAGCTTGATGAATACCTTCATTGCGGAAAGAATGAATGCCGACAGGCCGGAAGCCGCCGCAAACGGCCGGCCGGTAGACAAATCCAAGCCCGGCCTCGCGCCGGAAAGCGGGAACAAGCCACATGAAAATAATCGACCTCTACCGCGAGCGCTTTGTCGTCTCGTTCGAGATATTCCCGCCCAAAACGCCCCAGGGCGAGGAAGGGCTAAGGCAGGCGCTCGACGACCTCTCCGGCTATCAGCCGCAATATATCTCTGTGACATACGGCGCCGGCGGCTCCACCCAGGAGAAAACGCTGGAGCTTGCGCTTAGCCTGCGCGACGCACAGGGCATATTGCCGCTGGTGCACTTTACATGCGTGGGCGCCGGGCGGGACGAGATCCGGCGATACCTCGGCCAGGTGAAGGATTCCGGCATCGAGAACATCCTGGCCCTGCGCGGAGACCCCCCGAGGGGCGAAACGCGCTTCACGCCGCCGCCGGACGGTTTTGCCTACGCGAGCGAGCTTGTTTCGTTCATCCGCTCCATTGACGGCTTTTGCATCGGCGTTGCCGGATATCCGGAAAAACACATCGAGGCGCCCGACATGCGGACCGATCTCGACAACCTCAAACGCAAGGTGGATGCGGGCGCCGACTTCATCATCACCCAGCTCTTCTACAATAATGAAGATTTTTACCGATTCATGGACAGCCTCGCTAAGATGGACATAAGGGTTCCGGTCGTCCCGGGCATCATGCCGGTGACGGGCCTTTCGCAGGTGGACCGGGTCACCTCCATGTGCGGCGCGACCGTGCCGAAGGAACTCCTCCGGAGGCTCGAACGGTGCGAGGACGCGGACTCCATCTGCGAGGCGGGGATAGAATACTCCATCAAACAATGCGTCGAGCTCAAGGCGTGGGGGGCGCCGGGACTCCATTTCTATACGCTCAATCGGGCGCAGGCCATAAAGCGCATAATGGACGCGACGGGGCTCTGACCCCGGCTTCCTAAATATAAACGCTGGAAAGGGAGGCAACATGCCGCTGTACGAGATCAACGACCGCAGACCCCAGGTGGGAGAGGGAAGCTGGATAGCGCCGTCGGCCGAGATAATCGGAGACGTCCGCATCGGAAAAAACTGCTACATTGGATTCGGCGCGATCATCCGGGGCGATTACGGCACCATCATCATCGGCGACGGAAGCGCCATCGAGGAGGGCGTAACCATACACGCACGCCCGATGGACAGGGTGGAAATAGGCAAACGCGTAACCGTGGGGCACAACGCCATGCTGCATACCTGCACACTCAAGGATTCTTGCGTCATCGGCATGATGGCCACCGTCACCGACTACTCCGTAGTGGGGGAATGGGCCATCATAGGGGAACACGCGCTTGTAGTGAATCGAATGAACGTCCCCGACAACAAGATATACGCGGGCGTACCCGCGAAGGAGATAGGCGACGTGCAGGAAAAGCACCGCGAGACCTGGGAGCTCGGCAAGCAGGTGTACGTTGATCTCACCAGACAGTACCGTTCATCGTTCAAGCGGATCGGCTGACCGCGCAATCATCCGCGGGCCCGGCCGGTTTCCATCAGTTCTTCTTGTAGTTTTCCCGGATGTAGTTGTCCAGATAGGCCTGCGGGTTCTCCACCGCCTCGCGCGTGATGGTGAAGTGCTCCATGGACATAAGGCGGATACCGTAGGCGTAATCGTGAAAGAGCTCCCCGCAGAGCTGCTTGATGCTGCGGTTGGCGGCCTGCGCCATCTCCTGCACCCGCTCGGCGGCGTCCTTCCTGAAATCCAGGTAAATGCCGTTCTTCAGCAAAAAGTCTTTCTGGAAATGCTTGATGCTGTCGCTTAAAAGCATCTTTTTAAGCGTCTCCTCCGGCCGCTCGACGGCGTCGATGTCGATCATTAGCTTTTTTATCTCGGTGGAGGGAAGCGTCTTCTCGAACTTTATAAGGGCCCGCTCGAATACGCTGAGCAACCCCCTGGCGCCGGTCCGCTCGGCGTAGGCCTTTCGGGCGAAGACGCGCAGGGCCTCGTCGGTAAATTCGAGGTCGATATCGTAGGCCCGGAAATCCAGCTTCTTGCCCAGCACAACCGTGCTGTACCTGTTTTTAAGTATATTGTAAAGCCCCTCCTCCGTCATCTCGTTAAGAACCACCGTTACCGGAAGGCGGCCCACGAACTCCGACTCGAAGCCGAACTGAATGAGGTCCTCGGTCTTTATCTCCTTGAGAAGGTTTCCGCGCTCCTCGCGCTGCGAGGCCGCCTGCTCGAACCCGATTGACTGCATGTTGAGCCTTTTCTTCACGATGTCCGCAATCGCGCCGAAGGCGCCCGACACGATGAAGAGTATGTTGCGCGTGTTGATCTTTTTGCGCGTCACCTTGCCGGTCCGCTGGGCCTCCATGGCCGCCTCCACCTGCGAGGCCAGGTCGTGCGGCGTTTTCAGGTCGACCTCCGACTCCTCCATGAGCTTCAGGAGATTGCGCTGGACCCCGGAACGCGACACATCCGGGCCGTAAACATTGCCGGTGGACGCGATCTTGTCAATCTCGTCGAGGTAGATTATTCCGTATTCGGCAAGGCCGATATCGCCGTCGGCCTCGTGTACAAGCTCCCGCACCAGGTCCTCCACGTCGCCGCCCACATAGCCCGTCTCGCTGAATTTTGTGGCGTCGGCCTTAACGAAGGGAACGCCTATGCGTTTTGCGATGAGCTTGATGATGTAGGTCTTGCCGACGCCCGTTGGCCCTATCAGCAGCATATTGCTCTTGATGTTTCCGACAATGCGCTCCTCTTCGGGGATGGAGCGGTCGAGCTTCATCCTGTTGAAGTGCGTGCATACCTTGGTGGCTATTACCTCGACAGCCTGCTCCTGTCCGACCACGTAGCGGTTCAGGTAGCTCTCGAGCTCTTCGGGCTTTATATCGAAATTGATGTCGGACTGGTGCGTTCCAGTGCCGGGCTTCGAGCCCGCCGTTTCCGCGTTGGGTTTTACGCCTTCGGTGAATTCCGATTTTAAAAGCTCTTCCCAGTCCTTGTTCGGATCCAATGATGGTTTCGCCATGCTCTCCTCTTTGAAACTTGCCGTGACCGCCGCATGTCCGTTCTCGCAATCCTCGACCGGGCGGTCATTCACCAAATCTCTCTCCAAATAATTATTGTCAACATCACTGCGCCATCCTCATAGCGCCCCGGCGTCCGTGGGGGGAGCCCTTCAATTCAGCTTCGCGCTCCGTACGGAAAATCCTCCGCCTGTACAATCAAAAATACCACAAGCGCCGGCATTGTTAAAATATACGGACAATCCTCCGGAAAGCGAAACATAATTCAACCTCATTCTCAATAAATATCGGGCGATGATGATGAATTCCGCGGAACGCGCCCCTGCCCTGCTGGAATGCCGTTCTCTCGCCGGAGCTTTAGCGCGCCCACCCAGGGTACCCATCCTGCGCATGCCGGTGAGCTTCGATACTCTATCGGAGCGACCGTGGCCACCTGGAGAGGCCATAATCTTCCGGGAATATAAATAAAGGGTAGTCACAAAAACTCGGTTTATCCGCCCGCCGAAGGCGGGCGGATAAACCTAAGTGTTGAATTTACCAGTAGTTGCATTTTAAAAATAACCTGAAAATAATTGTTTTTAGGACTTTCCTAAAAAATTTTTCTAAAAAAACACAAAAAAGCTTGCAAAATACTATACATATATATACTATATACCTGTAGGCATTACGGAGGTATAGTATGACCAGCACAACACAAGCCTCTCTCTCGAGTATCCGCCGCTGTCCGGAGTGTGGGGCGCCGCTCTTACCGGAATCGGGCTGTTTTTACTGCCGCTCGTGCGGATTCTCTCTCTGCGCGGTGTGAATAAAAATCCAAGACAGGGAGCCCCATGAAAGCGAATGGACAAGCAAAGGATCGTTTTTCTGATAAGAATCGCGGGAAAAACAACGGAAATCAGGGTTTGCTCTTCCGGAGCGAAACGCGTGCTGATCATACGAAGAAGTACCGCTCAACCGACGAGGCAATCGGCATCCTTGTCGCCATGTTTGGCGGCACGGTGATGGAAAACACCGTATCCGGAGAGGGCAAACCGCACTCCAGCGGCCGCGGTACAGCGTACCGCGCATCCTCGGATTTCATGCATAACGCACAGGGCGGCGCCGTTGAATCGTATGTTCGATTCTCAGCGGCGCCTCTGTATAAATTCCGCGAATTGTAAGCCCACCCCACTTCCCCCGCGGGACAGGGTTTCGGAGATCGAGTATCCCTTTATCCCCCAAACCCCGCAACTCACCGTAAGCCCTGTCCCCGAACTCTTCCCTTCCCGCGGACGAAGAAAAGCCCTTCGCGTGGAAGGGCCGTCTGTATTTTGCCGAAGGAGGGACTTGAACCCTCATGGAGTTGCCTCCGGCGGATTTTGAGTCCGCTGCGTCTACCAGTTCCACCACTTCGGCGTATAATTGACCAGGGTATGCGGGGCGGCGGACGCCGCCCGTTCGGCGCTCGTCACTCGGGCTGCGGAATCTCATCCATCTCGATGTACTTGCCCTTGGCGCGGGCGACTATCTTGCCCATCTCGTTTTCGATCTCGGCTCGGTTCTCTATTACACGCTTGTTCTTTTTGACGTACCATCCCCTTATATACAGGTTCTCGTTGATGAACGCGGGTTGGAGATAGCGAATGGTGAGCTCTCCGGTAAGGGCCATGAGGTCGATATACTTGTTGACCGTCATCATGGTCTCGTCAAGCAGCACCGCGATGATCCCCGCATGAATGATGTTGGGGGGGCCTTCCAGCTTCTGATGCGCTTTGTATTCGCCATATGCCGTCTTGGTGTCTTCGTCAAACTTGAGCTTTAGCCGTAAACCGTGCTCGTTGTCCACACCGCAGCCAAAACACGTTTTGTCCTCGAACTCGATCATGGAAGCAGTATCCAATTACGCGAACCTATTTGTCAATTACTTTTACCATATATGGCGGCCACGTCTTGCGCCCTGGCGTTATTCACCGCGCTTATCGCTTCCATCGTCTCCGTCCCCGGATTCCGAACATCCCCGATCGCGGTTAGAATCCGGCTTCGACTGGTCCTCGCCGGTTAAATCGATTACGTTTCGATTTTCCGGGGGAGGAGTCGATTCAGGCGGAAACGAGCTGCTCCTGGAGCCCTTTTTGGACCTCTTCGCCATGATTATTTCCCGGAAGAAGCGTTTTGCCGGCAGGCCATATAAAAAGCTCCGGGCGTTCTTAACGATAATCATACGCCCGGGGCTCCGCCCGCCTCATGCCCGCGCCTAAAATACCGGGTGTTTTAGCGCCCGCTATTCTTGGCCCTCATCTTCTCCAAAAGCATGTCGATCTCATCCTGGTCCAGCCACTCGTCCACATGCCTGGGCTGGTTGTTGGTGGTCATAAGGTACATCTCCATGGCCATTATGAGGTCTTCCTTGCTGAGGACCCCCAGGGTGACCAGTATCTCTCCGACAAGGCGCTCGGCGTTGTCCTTCTGTAGAAGCAGGGCCTCGTTGAGCTGGGATTCGGAGATGATGCCGCTCTCTACCAGGAACTCCCCGACCTTCAGATCGGATGTCGGATTCTGTTTCATGCGCACCTCCCTGTGGTCCGAGGCGGGTATCCGGCCTTGCCGTCCTGCCAGGCCGCGTCGAGCCTGGGGCGCCGGTTCGCGGCACCCCAGGCTCGACGGTCCATCGATAAATATACAGCACGCCGAAGGGCCGAAGTCAAGTTAAATTCTTGACCTTCGCCGGGCACGAAGGCATTCTTTTAATGGACGCGTTCGGCCGGGCCGCGCAAGCTTGACCCGGCCGACCCTTCACGGGATATGCCATGATAAACAGAATCTTCCTTGCGGCCTCGGCCGCCGCCATTCTGCTCTCGGCCCTGCCGACAGGGGCCGCCCGCCGCAACTTCCCCGCGTTTATCGGAGTGGCGCAGTGCAAAAAGTGCCATGAGTCCGACGGCATAGGAAACCAGCACAAGATATGGTCGGCCTCGCCGCACGCACGCGCCTACCAGACGCTCTCACAGGAAAAGGGCAGGGAGATATCCCGTAAGGCAGGAGTGGACGACCCGACTCAAAGCCTAATTTGCCTTAAATGCCACACGACCGGAGGGGGAAAGACCGAGGCCACCAGGACCGAGGGGGTGGGATGCGAGGCCTGTCATGGACCCGGGAGCCTCTATCACGAATTCAGCAATCACGCCTCGTTCGAGGCGAGAGAGAACTCCTACAGAAAGGCCGTATCGCTCGGCATGTACCCCATCCTTGGATACGACGGCATAAAGGCGCGGGAGCGCCTGTGCCGCTACTGCCACACGGAGGAGCGCCCCTGTTATCCAGAAAGCGCGGATGAGCGAAAGCGCCAAAAGCTCCCGCTGGGGCTTATTGCGGACTTCATCTTCAAGCACCCCCTGCGCCGCAGGTAGGGAGCTTCTCTACATCGCGCACTAACCAGCGAATTCCATTGGACTTCGCCAGGGCCCTCCGCATCCGCTCGACGGCGTTTCGCATGCGCGCATGGTCGGCTTCATTCAACACGTTGGCCATCTCGAACGCGCCCATCCCGAGGGAAAAACAGAGCCTTCCGAAGCTCTCGCGCGCAAAGCCGGCGCTTTCCGGATATCCGAGGATTAGGGAGATCTCGTCGAGCGGTCCCACTATCTCCTTGCGAAACAGCATCCCCGTAACGAAGCCGAACATCTCCTCGGGCGACAGTATGGCCTTCGTCAGGCGATTGAGCCCCGATATGACCTCGTTTACGAAAATGCCCTCGCGAGTGTCCTTGTACGCCATGAACGGCGCGAGCTTTATCCTTCCATTCGAGTGGCTTCGGCGGATGAAGCCGTTTATATTGAAGCCGGAGGCGCCCAGGTTAACGAAGCTCGCCGTAAAGTCCGCTTCCAGCTCCTCGAAAAATTCCTCGACCGTTACGACGGAGCGAAGGCCATAGCCGAACCTTCCGGCCACCGAGCGCATAATGCGGACCCTGGCCCCGCGGTCATCCAGCATCACGAATACGCCCCTCTCCCCGTCCGAAGGCTCCGCCGGCGCCGCTACCGACTCCACCAGTTCCCGCGGACGGTCCGCCGTAAACAGGTCGGCGATTCCCGCCTCGAACAAGAATCCGCGAACGGCCGGCGTGTCCGCGCGCGCAAGGCAAAGCACACGCGCCCCCTCCCCCATCATCCTTCCCGCCGTTTCCGCTGCCGTGTCGAGCGAACCGTCGGCTATCTCGATTATGGCGATCCGTTCGAGGCAAGCGTCCGCATGGCCCCTTTCGGGAGCGCGAAGAGAGCCGGAATCGAGGACCGAGTATCCAGCGTCAAGAAAGGCGTCCCTGTAAAAGGAATTGTTGCCGGTTAAAAGCCTTATCTCTTGCATGTAATGCTCGGGAATTGCAATCTCCACATGCATAACATTATGTCACATTGCATCCGGCCCGGTCAACCATTTTAAGGCGCTCCCGGCCGCTGACGCGTGCGTCATTTCCGGCCCCGGGAGGCATTATACATATTTGCATATTCTCATTAAGGGTCGAAAATAACGGCCGGAATAATTTTGCTTGATTTAATTCGCAAAAGATGTTCGGTAGAGCCTGTCGCCAAATCGGCCCCCCGAATGGCAACCGGCCCCAAGCGGATGGCGGAACGAATACAGCGGCCCGCAGCGTCCGAAATCGGCGCGGAATCCCGTCGAACAAGGTTTACAATACGGCGGAGCATTACAATACGCACAAAGAGGAGAGAGCTATGAAAAAAACAATCCTGTGTCTCTCGCTGGCAATCGCGGTCGCGGCAGGCTTTAGCGCCTGTGGAGCAAAAAAGGAGGCCGAGATCACGCTGAGCTACAGCATCTTTTTCCCGCCCACGCACGAACAGTGCAAGGCGGCCGCGGACTGGGCAAAGGAAGTCGAGAATAAGAGCAAAGGGCGCGTAAAGATCAACATCTACCCGGGCGGCACGCTGGTCTCGGCCGATGAAACCTACAACGGCGTCGTGAAGGGCATCACCGACATCGGCATGTCCTGCTTCGCCTATACGCTTGGCAGGTTTCAGACCATGGAGGCGGTCGACCTTCCTCTCGGATATCCAAGCGGCATGGTGGCGACAAGGGTTGCGCACGAGTTCTACAGGGTGATGAAACCCAAAGCGCTCGACGATGTCAAGGTCCTCTATATACACGCGCACGGCCCGGGGCTCCTTCATACCAAAAAGCCGGTCGAAAACCTCGCAGCGCTTAAAAACATGAAGATACGTTCAACCGGTTTGAGCTCCAAGGTGGTAAAATCCCTCGGCGGCGTGCCGGTCGCAATGCCGCAGGGGGCGACCTATGAGGCCCTTCAGAAAGGGGTTGTCGAGGGGACTTTCACCCCTATCGAGACCCTAAAGGGCTGGAAGCAGGCCGAGGTGGTAAAGCACACCACCAACTGCCGCGATATCGGATACACCACCGCCATGTACGTCGTGATGAACAAGGCTAAATGGGACGCCATGCCGGACGATCTAAAAAAGATATTTACGGACGCAAGCGAGGCCTGGGTCGACGTTCACGGCAAAGCCTGGGATCGCGCCGACAAGGAGGGCCGCGACTTTTCCATTGCACAGGGAAACAACGTAATCGAGCTCTCGGCCGAGGAGAACGCGAAATGGAAAGCGGCCGTGCAGCCGGTTATAAACGAATACATCAAGACCGTTTCGGCGAAGGGTATTCCCGGACAGAAGGCGGTCGATACGCTTAACAGGCTGATCGGCGAATACTCGGCCAAATACGGAAAATAGGACTTTGGTTTCCGGCGCTCCAGCCAATGGGGCGCCGGAGTAACTCCCAGGGCGGAGCACGGAAATGTACCGAATAGAAAAGGCCCTTCAGGCATTGTCCACAAAGGTAAACCGGATCTCGATGGCGGCGGTGTTCGCCATGATGGCGATCACCGTATTGGACGTGGTGCTCCGCTATCTGCGGCTATCCATTCCCGGAGCGTACGATATTGTGGGGCTGCTCGGCGCCGTGGTCATATCCTTCTCCCTGGCCTATACCTCGGTAGAAAAAGGGCACATCGCGGTGGAATTCCTGGTGCAGAAATTGCCGGAGCGCCCAAAGTCCGTAATCGACGCGATTACCGGCCTCGCGGGTACGGCCTTTTTCGGGCTCATCACATGGAGATCGGCCCTCTACGCGCTCGATTTTCTCAGGTCCGGCGAGGTGTCCATGACGATAAAGATGCCGGTCTATCCTTTCGTGCTCGGCACGGCGCTGGGCTGCGCCCTCCTCACCGCAGTGCTGGCCGTGGGATGTATCCGAACGACGCGGGAGGCGTTTAAAAAATGAGCCCCACCATCATCGGCCTTATCGGGCTTATCGCCCTTTTTGTCCTCATTTTTACGCGAATGCCTGTCGGCTTTCTGATGGGCATACTCGGGCTGGCCGGTTTCTCATGGATCGTCTCGCCCGACGCGGCCTTCAGCATGGCGGCGAAGGACATATTCAGCACCTTCAGCTCTTATAATCTTACGGTGGTGCCGCTTTTCATATTCATGGGGCAGCTCGCCTTCCACTCCGGCATAAGCAGGCGCCTTTTCGACACCGCGTACACCTGGATCGGCCATCTTCCCGGAGGTCTCGCCATAGCCACCATAGGAGCGTGCGCCGGTTTCTCCGCCATCTGCGGCTCGACCAACGCCACGGCAGCGACCATGGCCGCGGTTACCCTTCCGGAGATGAAGCGCTTCAACTACAAGCCGAGCCTGGCCACGGGCGTTGTCGCCGCGGGCGGAAGCCTGGGCATCCTCATTCCGCCAAGCGTGATATTTATCGTTTACGGAATACTCACGGAGCAGTCCATCGGTAAGCTCTTTATTGCGGGCATCATTCCGGGAATTCTCCTCACGCTCTTTTTCATCATCGCCATACTCATCTGGACGGCCGTTAATCCCGAGCTCGGACCTCGCGGCCCCAAAACCACGTTTCGGGAGAAGATACGCTCGCTATCGGGCGTGCTCGAGACGCTCGTCCTTTTCGTAATGGTGATGAGCGGCCTCTTCGCCGGCATCTTCACACCCACCGAGGCGGGCGGCATAGGAGCTGCCGGAACGCTTATCCTCGCGCTTATCACCCGAACGCTTAGCAAGAAGGGCTTTCTCGACGCCCTTATGGAAACCACGCGCATCTCGTGCATGATAATGGTGATTGTGGCGGGCGCCACCATCTTCGGGCATTTTCTGGCGGTATCGCGCATACCGTTCGACATAGCCTCGTGGATCGCGGGCTTCGACCTGCACCCCTGGCTTGTCATGCTCCTTATCATTGCCGTTTATATCGCCGGAGGCTGCTTTATAGACACGCTTGCGCTTATCATGCTCACCATTCCGATCTTCTATCCGGTTATAACACATCTGGGATTCGATCCGATATGGTTCGGCGTGATCATAGTCCTCATCACCCAGATTGGGGTCATTACCCCGCCGGTCGGGGTGAACGTCTATGTGGTGAGCGGAGTGGCGCGGGACGTGCCGCTCGAGGTGATATTCCGCGGAGTGGTGCCGCTTCTCATAGCGCTCATAGCGCTTACGCTGATCCTCATTCCCCTGCCGCAGATCGTGCTCTTCCTGCCGTCGCTTTTACGATAGATCGCGCGCGAAAAATATTTTTTTGTGATGCCGGCCGGCTATCGCTTATTACGGCCGGCCGGGAGGGTCGAGATGCGTACGGCGGCCTCAGTACTTCATATAATGGAAGGGCTCTATGGCGTTGAGAGCGTCGGCGTCCAGGGTCTTATAGCCTTTGGTGGACAGCGCCTTCAGCGCCTTTTCGCGATCGCCGACCTCCACCACGAAAACCGCGTTTTTGTGCGCTTCGAGCACGAAGCCGTAGGCGTTTTCCACGTTGATCTTCTCCGCGGCAAGCGCCTGGACAAGGCCGTCCAGCCCCCCGGGATGGTCCTCGATTAGAACGGCAACCACCTCTTTAAGCTCCACCTTAAGCCCCTCCTTCGTGAGGGCTTTGTGGGCGCGTTTGGGCTCGTCCACTATGAGGTTGAAAAAGCCATGGTCTCCGAAGGAGCTTATGGTTATCGCGCGAAGGTTGATCTTTTCCCTGGCGAGTATGGAGGTCACCCTGGCGAGCATGCCTGGCTTGTTTTCGGCCGGGATGGTGAGCTGATGTGCGAGCATGATAATCACCTCTGTTTTTGTTCGTACCCGAAGGAGCGCGGCTTGAGGCTGCGTCAATACCGGACGATACAGGGGGCGAAGAGAGGAGTCAATTCTTTTTCGCCGGCCGGTTTTTGTTACTCACTGTCTTCCGAAAGAGCGTTGTAACTAATTCAGCCTTTGTGCCGGTTTTTTGCTTGAAAAACCCGGGATTGTATGCATCTTTCAATATAAAGATACGAATCAGTCCAGCGCTCAGCTCCGATCGCCGTTGAAAAAACCGGCGGTCCGATTTCGCCGGAAGGCTCCTCCGGAAAACGACCGGAACGCCCTCGGCGTTTGAGCGCGCTTCTTATCAAAAATTAAGGGTTTAAAGGGAGGGATGTATGGCTGAAGGCGGATTTGATTTTAAAAAGTTCATCGACGATTCCAAAGCGGTGCTTACGACTCCGAAGGAGTATTTCTCCTCCATGCCCACCTCAGGCGGGTTTGTGGAGCCGCTCATCAAGGCGACCATTTATGGCACCATAGCCGGGGTGATTTCACTCATCTGGAGCATGCTTAAGCTTACGGCCGCGGCCGGCGCCTTTGGCGGGATGATTGGCGGCGGCGTGGGCGTCATGGCGCTGATAGGATCCATCATCGGAGCGATTATCGGCCTTTTCGTCGGCGGCGTCATTTTACTTATCGTATCCGCGATATGCGGCGGAAATACCAACTACGAGGCGAACGTGCGCGTTACCGCCGCTCTCATGGTGCTCTCGCCCGTCAACGCCCTGCTCTCCTTCACCTCAGGGATCAACCTCTGGCTGGGCGGTCTTATCGGCCTGGCGGTTTCGCTCTACGGGCTCTACCTGCTCTATCATGCCATAGTCGGCGCGCTTAAGGGCAAGGAAGGAACAGCGAAGGTTATAACCATCGTACTCGCGGCGCTCGTAGGTCTCGTCCTCATCTCCGCGCTCACCTGCGCAAAGGCCGTCTCGACGATTGGCGACAAGTACCAGGCGGACTCGGAGAAATATCTCAAGCAGAACGAGGAGACGCTGAAGGATTTCAACAAGATGATGGAAGAGCTAAAAAAACAGAGCGATCAGTAGGCTATCATCATAACCAGGCCGGCGGAAGCCCCCGAAAACCGGGGGCTTTTCGTTTTAAGCCGTACGTAAAACAATAAATACTTGAAAACCGGCGCCGCCGGATTTACCATAGCGGAGATGGTAGCCAACTCGTCCCCCATACGGCCGGGCGCGTGCAACCGGATACAGATCACGCGGAAGGAACCAGGACCACCCCGATATTTAAAGATGGGAGATACGGCATGAGACAACCCGGGTTTATGGGACAGTTCGTAAAATACGGCATTATCGTCATTTCCGGGAACATACTGGTTATCTTTATCGTCTGTGTCTTTGCTTATCCTGTTTTCCGCGACATGCGGCTCCTTGGGCTTTTCGGCGTATTCGCTTTACTCGGGGCCGCGCTGCTCTTCGCTTATTACCTCACTAGAGTGCGCATCATTCTGCAGCTTTCCAAAAATCTGACTCCCGACTCGTTTCCGGAACTCGAACAACGCTCCGCTGGCTTCGCCCGCCTCGTTTTTTCGCTCAATGCGCTTCTTCTCTGCTTCATGTTCATACCCATGATCGTCATCATGTACCTTTTCCTTGGATATACCAACCTCTACTATCATTCGTTCGTCTTCTTACTAAACGCATTTGTCATATTCTTTCTCGGTTACCGTTCGATGCAGGTGTGGTACGTGCGCACCTATCCGCTGGGAAGGCTTGGGATACCCATAGCGGTACAGGGACTCCGCAGCAAGATCGAGAGTCTGGTGCTCCCCATGGTGCTTCTGGCGTCGGTTGTCATCGCGGCCCTCATGTTCGTGCTTCTAGGGCGCACTCACCGCAACGAGATCGATATGCGCGTTTCCGACGCAATGTCCTTTCTCGACACAGGGCAGGCCATTGAGGGAAAGCCTCTTCCCGGTATTATCGGAGAAAAGAGCGGCACGGTGCTTCTGGCAACCGGAGAGCGTGCCTTTGTTTTTCTCGACGGCAAACGCTTCGACCCCGACAAACACATTCTGCGCGGCGATCAGCCTTCATACCTTCTGGATGCCGCACGTGATGTATTTACGTCAACGGCGGCCGGCCCATCCAAAACCGAGGGAGTGTATGAGGGCGAGGCTGCCTCCTACTTCACCGGAACCTCCGCCGACGGCAGAAAGCTCGTCGTAGTCTTCCGCGATATCGAGCTCTATCACTCCTTCCACCTCAGTCTCTTTTCCGCCGCAGCGGCTCTTTTTATACTGAATCTGGCGATCGCGTTCGTTGTACGGCAGAAGCTAACGATTATTTCGCGTTCACTCGATATCACCATACCGGCCATTACGGCCGCCGCCCGAGGGGACCTTACCGGCGAGATAACGCTCGTTAAGTCCAGGGACAAGCTGGAGGATTTTGTCCGCCGTTTTATCGAATTTAAAAACGGCATCGCCGATTTTTTGGGTCGCTCACGCGATATCTCAGGAAAACTTATGGACCTTGCCGGGCAGGTGGCCGACTCGGGCTCCTTTATCAAAAACTCCTCCTCCCACGCCCTCCTTCTCGAGAGCTCCACGCGGCTCTCGGATGACGTTTCCACGGCCTTCCGGGAAATTGCGGAGAGCTCCGAGGCGCAGAGCTCGAATATAGGAAAACTCGAGGAAACCATCAATATGCTGAACGAATCAATGGAGGTTCTTTCCCGGGACGCCTCGAACGTAATACAATCCATGGATTTGGTGGAGTCCAGCGCCAGGGACGGGGCGAAACTTGTTGAAAGCGTCATCGGCAATATCCGCAACACGGAGAAGCTGCACGAGGGCATGATGGGTATTGTACGGGTCATCTCAGAGATAGCCGACCAGGTCAACCTTCTCTCGCTCAACGCCGCCATAGAGGCGGCCAGGGCCGGCGAACACGGGCGCGGCTTCGCCGTTGTGGCCGAGGAGATATCGAAGCTTGCCGATAGAACCACGAGTAACGTAAAGGAGATCGGCGCGATGATCGGCCGCCTTAGCACAGGCATGAAAAAGAGCGCGGAGATGATAGGCGAGATGAGCGACACCTTCTCTGTCATAGTGGGGAACATCGACACGACAGACCTTATGATAGGCGGCTTTATAGACATGATAAATATGCGCGTGATCGAGATAAATAAAATCCGTGAGACGATAGCCGCAATAAGCGGGTTCTCCAGGGAGCTCTCGCGCTCCACCGGCGTTCAGCGCGGCAACGCCCGGGACATCGCTGAAACGATAAGCAAGGTGGACGCGGGCGCGCGCGAGCTCGTGGAGCTTTCGGAAGGGCTTTCGGCCTCCTCGGCGGAGATGCGCGACATGGCGCTGGCGCTCGAGGAAAGGCTCAGGCAGTATACGATATAAGGCAGAGAATACAACGTTTGCTTCGGCCCACTCTCCACGTCGGCACACTGAGCGCGCAGCTTCTCTTTCCGATTCAGGGTTTTATTTTCTTGTTCACTCCCGAAGTGTGCTTCCGGAAACAGCGATTCAATACGAGCAGACCCGCTCCGATTATAGAGGATTTTGCGTATTTTGATGGCTTTGTCGTCATGCCGCCACAGCGCGGCAGCTATGCTACCATAGTTTTTTGATCAGATCCTCTTTCCGAATCCTGAAGTGAACGGCGATATCGCCGAGGATCGAGTTAAGCGTGCCGATCTTAATGCTCTTATGGGAGGGGATGGTTATGTGGTGCTCACCCTCCATTCGTGTCATCAGCCGGATATGGCTGCCTGTTTGCCTAGTGATGGAATATCCGAGTATCTCAAGACGTCCGGCGAGGCCCACGCCGCTTACGTCGCGGGGAATTTTCAAAGTACAATAGCCTCTTCCCTGACGAAATGGAGTTTAATGATCTGGGGCGCGTCGTTAGTGTCGAAATGGCAATGTACGGCATCCCTTATATTCTCTTTCAACTCATCGATAGTATCCCCATCGGTAAATATTGAATACCCGAGAGCCCTGGCTTCGTAACCCCCTTCAAGTGATTCTTCTATGTAAAAGATGATCTCGTTTTTCATAATTTATCCGCCAATCTGATTTTCATGATGGAAAATATAGCGAAAGGCGATAAAAGGCAACATATTTTTCAATAAATATCCAGGGCGTTATGGAAGTGAATTTAATATCGAGCACTCTTCGTGTCGATATGCCAAGCACATAGCCTCTGCCATCGCACCACGAAATCAGACCGACGACCTCATGGCGGTCGTCGGTCTGGTGCCGGGTTCTTTCCCTTCGCGCCGACGGCCAGAAGGGGCCCTACGGCTTCATCTCGCGATACTTGTCGGCGAGATTGGTATTGACGTGCACCACGCCCCTGTTCAGGTTTTTAAAGGCGTAGTCTTCCGTAATCTCCGGGAGCGCGTCGGCCGCACCCTGGTCTTTAAGGACCGTACCGGCCGGGACATAGCGGCCGTCACGCACCTTTACGCCCATAACGATGCATCCAGGCTCTATTACGCAGCCCTTACCCACGCGCGACTTGAACACCAGCGACTGCATGCCGACAAAGCTGTCGTCGCCCACGTACGAAGGCCCGTGTATCTGCACCTGATGGGCGAGCGAAACTCGCTTGCCCACATAAACCGCGCATTTCCCCCTTTCGCTGTCCACCAGGTTCTCCTCGATAACGTGGCCCTCGTGCTCGGTTTCGAGCGCGTGTATTATCACCCCGTCCTGCACGTTCGCCTCGTCATCCACAATGAGTGTCTGTCCCTCGTCGCCGCGAACGGAGGCGAAGGGCGACACCATCACCCTCCTGCCGATGAATACGTTCCCTATAACGGCCGCAAGGGGATGTATATAGGCCGTCTCGTCTATTTCCGGGGAACAAACTCTTGAGGAAAAGTCGGTGACGACATTTTTATGAATCATGCCAATCCTCCAGTGGAATTCGATTCCTGCAAGTCATTGCCGAAAAGTTCGTCTCCGGGTAATATTTTGTAAATCATTATTTTCGTGTACCGGCGGCGCGGGGGGCAGACCCTCCGGGTCGTCATATTCTCGCAAAGCCAAGGAAGACGGCATGGAGGACCACTACGAGGACGATGAATGCCGTGCGCGCCCTCCGCCCCGAGAGGAGCGGGAACCGGTAGCCTATGAATCCTCCGCGGCACGAAGCCAGGCAGTCGCCGCACAGCGTGCAGTTCATTCCGGGGGAGCGGGCCCTTATATGTTCCGGGCGAAGCGCGTCATACCTGCACGAGGAGGAGCACGCGCCGCAGTCGGTGCATCCCTCATCTATCCTTATACGAAACGGCGACAAGCGGCCGCCCAGGACCGCAAGGAGGCCCAGCGGACACCAGGCCAGGCAATGGGCCATATAGCCCCTGCTTCGCGACACGAAGGCCATTATCCCGAGCCCCGCAAGGCCGAAGGCGAGCGCGGCGATGGAGGCGTGATAACCGGACACGCCGCGGGCCCTCATCAGAAGCGCCGCAGCCGCGACAAGCGCAAGGATAAGGGGACGCGCCGCCGCAAACCAGGCCGGCGGGCGCGTTGAGCGCTTTTTATTGGACGCCGCCAGGGCGTCCCAGGCTCCGAAATAGCACAGATGACTGCACCATGCCGGACCGACCAGGAGTATCGTAGAGGCGAACAGCATGAGCATGGAAAAGCCCTCCCCCCGGTACAGCGGCCCGGCTACAACGACCGCGGGCACCGGCGCATGGAGCCTTCCGGTCATGAGGAATGACTCGAACCCGAGGAGTCCCAGGAAGAGCTGCGCGAAGAATACCGCCGCGAAAAGGACCCATATACGAAGGCGCAATTTGGCCGTGGCCCTGTTCTCCACCATGAGCATGGCGATCCACGCGGCGTATGCCGAGATGAACAATATGAACATCCAGCCCGCGCCATTGACCGCCCTGTCCGCAAGGAGCACAGTAAAAGGCGCCTTCGCCCGCGCAAGGGCCAAAAAAGCGGCCGTTATCAGAAAGGCGACAAAGGCGGGCGCGTCGCCCGGCAAAGCCCGGCCGGAATCCCCGAAGCGCATGCGTCCGACGAATATCGCGGCCAGAATGGTCAGCGCAAACACGGCCGCAATTATTACGGCGAAGCGCCCCCAGGGCTCATCCATTTGAAAGCGCACGCGGGATATTTGAATGAGCACCGCAATCCACATGGCCGCCATCGAACAGAGCGCCGTCAGCAGAACATATCGGGCCCATTCACGGCGCACCAGAAACAAGAGGGGAAGCATAAGGCAAGCGGCAAACAGGCCCTTATCGTCCATTCTGAGGAAATGAAGCCCGGCGGCCGAAAAGGCGGACAGGGAAAGCGCAAGCGTTGGACCCTTCACCTGGCCTCCCCGGGAACGCCTGCAAAACGGTCCTCGTCGGGGGCCGTAAGGTCTTCTTCCTCCAGATCGTACCTGTCCAGAATCTCCGCGAAGCGCCTTCCCTCGCTGCGATGTTCAAGGAAGAGCCTCGCGGATCTCTCCAACAGAGAGGCCGTCTCCTCCGCGGTGTACAGGCGGCCCAGCTCGCGAGCCAGGCGCGGATGTCGCCCGAGCCTTCCGCCCACCATCACCCGAAAACCGCTGGAATGTATCTCGACCGATCCGCATGGGCAGGCGCGCGCGCACTCCCCGCACGAGACGCAGCGTGAATAATCGATTACGGGAACGCCGAAGCGCGGGCTTATGGCCCCCTCCCTGCACACCTCCGTGCAGACATTACACCCGCTACAGGCCCTGTCCGTGGCCCTGGGCAGGGCGGCTCCGATCACCCCGAAATCCGCTATCTGCGGGCGCGAGCAGGCATTGGGGCAAAGCGAGAGTGAAACTCTAAACCACCTGTGGTGATGCCCGGCAAGCGGCTCCCTTTCGATGGAAAGCTCCCTCACGAGGGCGGATACCGTCTCATCGACACGACGGGCGAGAGCGGAACCATCGAGCGCCGCCCGGGGGCATCCGCGGAATCCCCTGCAATACTCTATGCTGAAAATACCGTTCCTGGAATCCATTCCATTCTACCTTGATGCGGGCAGACTCCTATAGGGTTTCGCCGCCCTTCCCATTCGAGGGCCTTCACAAGCCCAGATTACTTAGGAATCCTAAGTACAATACATCCCCACTTTTGTCAAGAAAAGGACGGCAGAGATCAAAAAAACGATAAGTATTCAAGCATCCGACACTACGCGGCGGATTAAGGCGGGCATCAAAATCGCTTCCTCCCGGGCGAAGGCCAGGGAGGCCTGGCGCTGGGAGGCCTGTCCGGCCCCGGTTTAGAACTTGATCTTACCCGACTGAATCTCGGCATACAGCGCGGGCGTCATTTTTACGTACGCATTCTTCCGCGGGTCGAGAAAATAGAGCGGGTCCTTTACCGCCTTGGGATCAAAGCCCTCCTTTTGCAGCGAGGTTTTGAGCTGTTTGAAGCTCGATGTCGCGTCCTTTTCCCGGCGCACCCTTACGAAATACGGGCGTGCATAGACGGGAAGCTCCCTTACCACATAGGCGGCGAATTTCTTCCAGTCCACCGAGGCTCCCTGGAGCGGCGTAAGCGCCACCATGCCGCAGCGTCCCTCGGCGCCCTTCACGGTGACCCCGTAGACATTGCTGTCCTCGATTCCGCCGAAGCGGTTCAGGATGTCGGCGACCTCGTTTGTGGCCACCACCTCGCCCTTCCATTTGAAGGTGTCGCCCAGACGGTCCACAAAGGACACATAATCCTTTTTATGCAGCTTGAACAGGTCTCCGCTGACAAAATAGCGGTCGCCCGGCTTGAACACGCCCTCCAGTATCTTCTCGCTTGTGGCCTTTGTATTCCCTTTATATCCGGAGAACGGGCTTACGTCGCTTATCTTCGCCAGGAACATCCCGGTCTCCCCGGGGCGGCATTTCACCACAAAGCCCTTTTCGTCACGGACAAGCTCCTCCTTTTCCGCGTCGTAGCGCGCCACCTCGCCCATGCGGACCCCGGCCGTACTGAGCCTTCCAATCATCCCGGGCACCCCCTTAAGGTTGGTAAGCCCTCCAACCCCCTCGGTTGCCCCGTACACCTCCACTATCCGCTTGATTTTAAAACGCTCCTGGAACTCGACCCAGTAATCGCCCCTCATGCCGTTTCCCAAGATATAGAGCAGCGGATTGTCCGCGTCGTCGTCCTTTTTCGGCTGGTTGTTAAGGTAGCGGCACAGCTCGCCAATATACACGAAAAGCGTCGCGTTGTATTTGCGCACGTCGTTCCAGAAGTTGGACGCCGAAAATTTCCGCCTTAACGCGAAGGTGCCGCCGTGCATCAGCGTGGTGGGCCATGCGATGTTGATGCCGCTGTTGTGGTACAGCGGAAGACAGCAATACTGAACGTCTTCCGGGATGGCCGTAAGGCAGAGCCCTCCGGCTCCGTATCCAAGCTGCACCCACTTGTGATGGGTTAGCACGGTCGCCTTGGGCATCCCGGTGGTGCCCGAGGTATAGATGTATTCGAGCACGTCGCGGGTATTGAGCGGCGGGTCCATTACCGGATTGGCGGCCGGCTGTGCGTCCAGAAGCGGCGCGAGGTCTTTCATGCCCCTTGGGGTTTTTATATCCAAACCCTCCTTTTCGATGAAGGCCAGGGCCGGCTTTGCGAGTTTTACCTCACGCGAAACGGCCAGGTAATCGGCTGCGAACTCGTGGCCGACGATTGCCGCCCTTGCCCCGGCTATATTGAGCGCGTGCGCAAGCACCTTGCCGCGTATATTGTTGTTTACGAGCGCGGGCACCACCCCTATCTTCGAAAGGCCGGCGTGGATGATGAGGTATTCCGGGCGGTTGTCCATAAAGAGCGCCACCGTGTCCCCCTTCCGAAAACCGAGCGAACCGAACAGGTGGGCGTATCTGTTCGCAATTTCATTGAACTTTCGGTAGCTAATGACCCGGTCCTCGAAGACGATGAGCGGTTTCTCCCCCCGCCTGGCCGCCTGTTTCTCGAGAACGCTTCCTACCGAGATCGGTTTCCCTTTTTTAAGAGTTATGACATTCAGCATTCCGTGAATACGTGAGTACTTTCGTTTCAGCAGGGTCAACATGGCAGCCTCCATTGACTTTTTTACACATCCATTCAATGGCATCCCGGCCGCGTGCCGAGGGTGCGCGCGGCCCATTCCATTTCAGTACGATATCACTATTACAGGATTGTCTAAATATTACAAGCAATTATTTATATACATATATCCCGATACATACAGCCGTCTTGCGCCAAAGCCGCCTCTGGGCGCGGCAGGACGCCGGCGCTGAAAAGGGGGCTTTAATTAATTTATGCAGGAAGGTTGATTTTTATGGAGTTCCCTATATACTGTCGGCAAGCTCCAATTATCAAATCCTCCCGCCCGCCGAAGGCGGGCGAGAGATACATTTATTGAATTTTAGAGGTTCCCAGTGAATTATTGGCAACCTTAATCATTACTCCCCCAGCCCGCCGAAGGCGGGCGAGAGATGCATTTATTGATTTTTGGAGGTTCCCAGTGAATTATTGGCAACCTTAATCATTACTCCCCCCGCCCGCCGAAGGCGGGCGAGAGATACATTTATTGAATTTTAGAGGTTCCCAATTTCATTAATTATGAGGAAAGATGAAAAACCTCAATACATTATTAAGAATAATGCTGCCTGTATTAATATGCGCCGTAATAAATCCGGATGCCGGGGCCGGCGGTATGGAGAATAAAAAATTGGGGATTTCCGGAGGTTTTATCGGCAATTCGATAGACTTTGCCCTTTTTCACAAAGATATCCCAAATGTCGGTGTTAAAGGCTTATCCGGCGCCGTGCATGAAGGGAAAAGATATTTTGTACTGCTTTACGTTATAAGCTATCCCCCCAAGGGGGTGGCGACCTTTCCGGATGGGGGCATGCCGCGTTACGAACTTCAAAAAATGTATCTTCTACGGGAGGAAACAGGCAGCGATACATCGAATAAATTTACAAATCTCGGGGAGATCGAATATCCCGATTTAAGCTTTAGAAATGCCGAACTATACTCCCGCATTTTTTGCAGGGGAAATGATGTTTACGTGTGCGCAGGCTTCGAAAAGGAGGGCGGAAAATACAATGCCTGGAGGAGCATTTTAAAATACAATCCGGATGATAAGACTTTTTCCGAATTCATACGCGACGCATGGCTGCCCGTATTGTCGCCGGATGGGAACAGGATGCTTTTCCGCAGGGAATCCGCGGTGATGATGTTTGACTTTGCCACCGGCAGGATTGAGCTCCTGCTAAAGGATGTAGGAAGCATGAAGTGGAAGGACAATGAGAACCTGTATGTGAATGTTCTCAAGGAAGACCGCCTGATGGTCTTTAACATTAAAAGTAAAAAATTGACAAAGACCGATATAATCAAGAAAAAGTTGGATCCCATGGAATTTTTTTCCGCTGAAAACGAGATCAGAAAAAGGGTTATAAATGAGATATTTTCCGATTTTGCGTTCTTTGAAGAGAACGGCTTGCCCGATCCTTTGCCTTTTTTAAGAGGATCAAAACGAGACGGACGGCTTGCTGAGCTCGCTGCCGGTGAAGCCGGCAGATATCTGCGCCTCGCTATAACGGCAAAATTTCTACGCGAAAAGAAGCGCGGCCGGATTGATGAAATGCTAACGGCAATGGATAAGCACTGCGAGAAGACCATTAAGAAGGGGCAGAACCACGTTATTGCGGACATGATAAGGAGCGACTTTGAAAAGGAAAAGGCGCTTGTAAGGAAAGTCGTTGAAAGCTACGGTACGCTGTCGGACAGATAGGAGTGCCGATACAAAAATGAAAGTCATTGCCCCCCATTTTTACTTCGAAGAAATTCTTTTTTACTATTAACCCGGGGCCCACAATGACAGCATTTAATTCCGAAATCTAATTCACGCCGTTAAAAAACATATCTCATATAACACCATGCCGCCGCGCGCTATTAAAACCTCCGGCCCGCAAGGGTCGTGTGCATGGCGCGCCCGCCCTCACAACGGCCATTCGCCCCTCCGGGAAGTCCGAGGTCTCCCATTGCGGGAGGCACTGCATCCGATTTGCTCGTCGAATGACGAGTCGGCGAACCCAAACGGGCCGCCCGGGCGATAGACGAAGCCGCCTCCCTGCAAGAGGGGCGGGGAAGGATCCCCGCCCCGCAAAGGCGAACAAGAGGCTAAGAGGACTTGCGGAAAAACGAGAGCCAGACCGCCCTCACCAGGAAGAGGGTAACCAACCCGGCGCCGGCGGCGAAGATAAGATCGGGGCCTATGCGCATCCACGCGAAGAAACGAATGACCTCTCCCGACGCTATCTCTGGCGCGCGCGCGTGCCACAGGCCGTGTTTAACCGCGTGGTAGAACTGGTAGAAGCCCGAGGGGACGAGGCTTAAGACCGTCATGGCCGCAAGGCCCCCGTTGAGCCCCCAGAACCCCCACTTTAGCAGCGAATCCGACCACGAAGCCCTGGCCACAATATGCCGCACCGAGAAGAGCATGAGCGCAATCGCCAGAAGCCCGTAAACTCCGAAGAGCGCGGTGTGCGAGTGGATGGGCGTGGTGTTTATCCCCTGCGCGTAATAGAGGACGATGGGGGGGTTGATGAGAAAGCCGAATACGCCGGCGCCCACCAGGTTCCAGAAGGCGACCGAAACGAAGAAGTAGATGGGCCACCGATACGGATGCCTTGTCCCCGATTTCGATATGACCCGCATATTCCCCGCGGCCTCGAAACCCAGAATGGTGAGCGGCACCACCTCGAGCGCCGAGAACACCGCGCCGAGGGCGATCACCGGCATGGGGCTTCCGGACCAGTACAGGTGGTGGAACGTGCCTATGACGCCGCTGCCCAGGTAGAGCGTAATGCTTAGATAGACCGTAATGAGCGCGAAGCGCCGGCTGACCGCGCCGATGTGGGAGAGGATGAAGGCCAGCGACACCGTGGCGAACACTTCGAAGAAGCCCTCAACCCACAGGTGCACCACCCACCAGCGCCAGTACTCGGCCTCGGAGAGATGAGAGCCCTTGCCGTACAGAAGCCCCGCCATATAGAAGAGCGGGATTGTTATCGAGCTGTAGAGGAGGAGATGGGTAAGCCCACCTTTATCCTCTTCGCCCTTCAAAGCCGGCCTGATCGCGCGCCACACGAGTACCAGCCAGCCGATCATGCCCACAATGAGCAATAGCTGCCACACTCGCCCCAGCTCTATGTATTCATAGCCCTGGTGCCCCAGGTAAAACCCGTCCCCGCCGAAATGGCCCGTAACCGAAAGCCATGTACCCGCGAGCGTACCTACCACCACGACCACTACCGCCACGAATAGCGCCGTGACGAGTTTCCACTGGCCGGACGGCTCGCGCCCCACGAACGGGCCGATGAAAAGCCCGGTCGCCAGAAAGCAGGTGGCTATCCAGAACACCGCGAGCTGCAGATGCCAGGTTCGCACCGCCGCATAGGGCAGGATCTCGCCGATGGCGACGCCGAAAAAGCGCGTCCCCTCCACGGTGAAATGCCCGGTCGCCGATCCGGTCCCTATCTGGACCAGAAAGAGGAGCATGGCCGCGATGAAGTACGGGAGCACCGCCTTCTGGCTGGGCGTGGGTTTCGGCTCGGCAAGATCGACAAGCCCCGTCGATCCGTAATCATCCTCCCTGAAATAGCGGTGATACAGGAAAATCACGGCGCCCACTGCAAATATGAGAAGTATGACGCTCACGATCGACCAGATGAGAGCGTCGGCCACCGGCTCATTCCCCACCAGCGGATCGTACGGCCAGTTGGTGGTGTAGGTGTGTTCGGCCCCGGGCCGGTTGGTTACCGCGGCCCAGGCGAGCCAGGAGAAGAAGGAGGTGATGATTCGGCCCTCCCGGTCGTCGCGCACAATGCCCGGCTGGAGCCCCATCGACTCATTGCCATTACGGAAAAGCTCCGAGTAATAATGGACAAGGTTTGCGAACGCCTCGGCCTGCAGGGGCGTGTAGACCAGCTCGCCGGTTTCCGGGACATACCGGTTGGGCTTGAGCTCCCGAATTACCATTGCGCCAAGCCTCGCCTTCTCCACGGTGTCGAGCGCGTCGAAGTCATTCTGGGTAAAGCGCACGGCGGCATCGGCATCGAGCCCTTTGTAACGCGCGGCGACATACAGGCCCAGGCGGTGCAGATAATCGGCGGACCAGTCGGGCGCCAGATACGACCCGTGGCCCCAGATGGTGCCGATGTGCTGCCCGCCCCGGCTGAAATAGTAGTTCTGCCCGTCTATCACGTCGGAACCGCTGAACACCACCGCGCCGCTTTCGGACTTCACGACCGCCGGAATCGGCGGCTTATCCCTCTTGATCAGGTACCCGCCAAAGATAAGAACCCCGAAGGCGAGCGCCAGCAGGAACAGCAGTACGGCTCGTACTCTCGGATTATTCATATAATCCTCCTCCCTGTTCTGGTATAGACATCGGAGACGGCGCCAAACCCGTTAAAAAGTCGATCGATTCGCGCCGGCCGCGGCACAGCCGGCCCATTCTGTCCGCGCCATGTCCTATGATGGGCTGTAGTTGTATTCCCCGTAATAAGCCTGCGGGTGGAAGCATCGCGTATATATTCATTTCTTCATCATCTTGTCAACTATTATTTATTGCCATAAGCTAACCTCAAAAATTAGGGCGGTCACAAAAACTCATGTGAGACCTCGAAAAAAAATAAATTTCAGAGGCTCTATGAGTTGTAACTGCTGACATACTCAGGACTTAGGTTTACCCGCCCGCCGAAGGCGGGCGGGTAAACCTAGTTTTTGTGACTGCCCATTAGTTTTAAGATTCCTGTAAACCATAACTCCCGGAAAAACCAGTATTGTATTTCCCACCGCCTTCGGCGACCTGAAAACTCAATAATTAGAGGCTGCCGTAAGATGCTGTACACTAATGCGTCGTTGTGCACCTCTCGCCACGCCCGGCGCCGGTTTATATCCTCCCCGGAACAGTAAAAGAACGATAACGTGACTCGTCACGCTAAGATACCTCAATATACACCGGGCCAAACGACGGTGCAAGCTCGAAATATTCCGCCCGTTTTTATCTTGTCATTTCGTGAAAATGAGTTGAACAATTAGGACTCGCTTTTTACAAAACCCTCGTCGCATATCAAAAACAGGGCAGGCCGGCCGATGAATTCCAAAAACGTTCCCGCCGTCAATCAAAAACTCGCCGCGACCGTAATCGTCAATCCCGCGTCGCGTTCGGGGTCGAAAATTTACCAGGCGCTCGAGCGCCACATGGGTCGTTATTTCGACTTCAAGGCCCTTTTTACCGAAAGGAGGGGTCACGCGGTCGAGCTGGCGCGCGCCGCCTCGGGGCGCGTCATCATTGTCTGCGGAGGCGACGGCACGATAAACGAGGTGGCGAACGGCGTGGCCGATCGCTCCGATATAGCGGTCGCCCCGACATACGGCGGCTCCGGCTGCGACCTAAGCCGGCTTTTCGGCATAGCGAAGGAGGCCGGGGAACGCGTGGATGAAATTTACGGGCGGCTCAGTTCTGGGAACAACACCCGCATACGCCTCTCGCTCATCGAGGCCGGTGGAACCGGCCGTTATTTCGTGGGGGTGGGCGACGCGGGCTTCGGGGCGATGGTCGCCGGAACATTCGACAGATATCGCCGGCTCGGCAAGCTCGGCTACGTACTCGGCGTGCTGCAAACCCTCATGAAGATCAAACCGATAGAGGCCGATATCAGCGTGGACGGAAAGCCGCGAAAGGAGCGGGCGCTTATGGTGATGTTCGCGCGCAGCATGTACTACGCGGGCGGCATGAAGGTATCCCCCAACTCCGACCCGCTGTCCGACAGCGCGCAGATGATATTCCTCAAATGGATGTCGCGGCCGGTCTTCCTCACCGTATTTCCGCGCGTCTACTCGGGCAACCACCTCAAAACGGCTTACGTCGACGAGACCGAGGTGCGCAGGCTCGAGATAGCCACGCCCGGCGTTCCGATCGACGTGGAGGGCGAGTACGTCGGCCTCACGCCATGCGTGTTCTCCGTAACGGACCGCTATATCAGCATCGTATAAGCCGCCGGCTGAATAACGAAACGTAGAAGGGGCGAAAGCGGCGCGGGCTATTTCAATCCCTCAATCGCCTTTTCGAGCAGGCGCATGGTCTCGGCGCTCTCGCCCACGGCCTGAAAGACGATCTCGCCCCTGCGGTCAATCAGAAAGACCGCGGGAATTTTAAGGTCCGGGATGTATTTCTTCGCCGTCAGCTGGTACATGTCGTACAGGCACTCGTTCTCCACGCCGAGCTCCTTTAATACCGGAAGCGCCTTGTCCTTTCCCTCTTTGTCGATATTAACGAAGACAAGCGCGAGCTTTCTGGCCTCGCCGTGTTTCTTCTGGAGCTCGACGAGCTGTGGAATCTCCTTTTTACAGGGAACGCAGTAGGTCGCCCAGAAGGATACGATCGTGTTGCCTTTCCCGTAGAGAGCGCTCGAGGTGACGAGTTTTCCGTCCGCGTTGAACAGCGCGAACTTCGGCGCGGGCTTCGCGTCGGCCTCGATACCGGATACGACCACGAGCAGAACGGCGAGTACAGCAAGACAGGGTCGAGTACGCATCACTGCCTCCAGAAAAATGAACGGGATACGGCCTTGCGTCGCGTACGGTCCGCCTCAGGCGGTCCCGCGCTCCGCACGGGCCTTCTCGGCGGCGCGGCGGGGCGCCTGTCCCGCGAGCGGACAGCGACCCACCCGGGCTCCCGCGGCCGAGGCCTTTATCTCGTAATACGCGATATCGCTCGAAAAACGGCACGATACCTCGTGACCGTCGTCCATGATA
>MVZN01000038.1 GCA_002069125.1 Spirochaetes bacterium ADurb.BinA120 | reverse complement strand
GAGTGCCGAACGCCGCGAGAAGAAAAAGGCCATGCGGCAGGAGCAGCTCATTGACGCCGCGGAGAAGATATTTCTTGCGCGCGGCTACGACGCGGCCACCATCGACATGATCACCGATGAGATCGGATACAACAAGCGCACATTCTACCTATACTTCAGGGATCGCGATGACGTGTTCTTTGCAGTGTTGCTTCGCTCGCTCAGAACATTGTACGCCCTCATGCACGAGGCGGCAAACTCCTGGCGTGAAGGAAACGAGAAACTTATCGCGATGGGACGGGCCTATTTCGACTATTTCCGGGGAAATCCCATCTATTTCGAGTTCAATCGCATCTTCGAGACGCGTGTCTACTACTACCATAGAAGGCCCGGAGAGGACTCGGGAGAATTCGCGGCAAAATGCCAGCGCGTGAACGACCAGATAACGGACCTGTTGATAGATACAATAAAGGACGGATTAAAGGACAGGAGCATCGCGCTGAAGCTCGACCCCAAGAAACTCATGCTCATACTGTGGGGAATGACCTACGGCCTTGTGGAGGTGATCCTCATGAGACGGCCGCATCTCGAAACGAGCTACAAGACCAGTGCGGAAGAGATATTCGAAGTGTACATGGCGCAAGTGCAAATGTTTCTGCAAGGGGGATAAGGTGGTACGAAGTCCGCCCGGCCCCGCGCGCGGGCGCGCACGGGAGCGCCGGGCCTTCGGGGAGCGCTTACTCGCGCTCCCGGTTCTGCTTCTTCTCCTTCTTCGCAAGCTTCTTTTCCTTGGCGCTCTTCTGCGGTTTCTTCTTCGCTTCCTTCTTGATCTCACCCGCTTTAGGCATGGCATTCACCTCGCGTTTGGCATAGTGTTCCGCAAAAGATACACGACGGCCCCCGGCCTGTCAACGGATGTTTGCGCCTTGCGGCCAAAAATTCACTCGTGCGGATATACGCCCATGGAATCCGGATGTCGTCTCGGCGGGGCACATCCCCCTATTCTTCTTGATTTATCGGCGGCGCGGCCACCCCTCAGATATCGAGGAGGTTTTTGGTCGAGAAATTGGGCTCGGACGTGCAGTTGATGCCGAGCTTGCGAAGCCCCGCGTCGTCGCCGGGCGACGGGATGTGCGTCATGTGCATCTCGCATCCCTTTAGCTCGGTGAGCTTCTCCATGGCGACCAGCGCCGTCGGGTTGGTCTCGGCGCTTATGCTAAGCGCTATGAGCGTCTCCTCCAAATCGAGGCTAAGGGTCTTCGAGCCAAGGATGTCGCCCTTAAGGCGCATGATGGAATCGATGATGTGCGGGGATAGCAGATGGATTCGGTCCGGTATGCCGGCAAGCCTCTTTACGGCGTTAAGCACCAGGCTCGGCGCGGCATGCAGGAGCTGCGAATTCTTGCCGGTGATGATCGACCCGTCCTCCAGCTCTATCGCGGCGCCGCAGTAGATGCCCTCGTTCCCCTTGCCCTTCTCCATGGCCTCCTGCGCGGCCTCGCGCGCGGGGATGTACACGGGCCTGTTCTCGGGGGCTATCTCCAGCTCCTTCATGAGGAGCTCCACCCGCTGTACCGTGTCACGCTCCGCAAAACCCATGACGTACTCGCACGAGTATCGAAAATAGCGGCGTATGATCTCCTGGCGCGCGGCCTCCTGGACCACCCGGTCATCCACAATGCCGAAGCCCGCCCGGTTGACCCCCATGTCGGTGGGCGATTTGTACGCGGTTTTCGCGCCGCCTATCTTCTCGAGAATGCGCCTTAGCACCGGAAAGGATTCCACGTCGCGGTTGTAGTTGATGGCGATCTCTCCGTAGGCCTCGAGATGAAAGGGATCGATTAGATTATAATCGGCGATGTCGGCTGTGGCCGCCTCATAGGCCAGGTTTACCGGGTGCTTTAGCGGGAGATTCCATATCGGGAAGGTCTCGAACTTGGCGTAGCCGCTGCTTCGCCCGCGCTTATGGTCGTGATAGACCTGCGAGAGACATGTCGCCATCTTGCCGCTTCCCGGGCCGGGACCCGTCACCACCACGAGCGGGCTGTTTGTTTCTATATACTCGTTCGCGCCGTAGCCCTCGTCGCTTACCACAAGGTCCACGTCGGTCGGGTAGCCTCGCGTAAATCGGTGGGCGTACACCCGCACGTTCTGCCGCTCCAGTTTCCTTCTGAAGATCGCGGCCGAGGGCTGGTCTTCGTAGCGGGTGATGACCACCGCGCATATATCGATGCTCCAGGCCCTGAGGTCGTCTATAAGCTTGAGCGCGTCGGCGTCGTAGGTGATTCCGAAGTCCGCGCGCACCTTTTTGCGCTCGATGTCGCCGGCGTAGATGCACAGGATGATGTCGGCGTGGTCGCTGAGCTCGCGCAGAAGGCGCATCTTTACGTTCGGATCGAAGCCGGGGAGCACCCTCGCGGCGTGATAATCGTATAATAGCTTCCCCCCGAACTCCAGGTAGAGCTTGTTGCCGAAGGTGCGCGCCCGCTCCAGGATGGCCTCTTTCTGCTCGCGGAGATATTTCTCGTTGTCGAATCCCGTCTTTCTCATGGCTCCCGCCGCTGGCTGGTTTTTGCGTTCGGCACTGGTCGGACGCGCGGAACACCATACTGTACACCAATGCCCTCGCGTTTCAAGAAAATTACGCGGCAGGATGCGATTCCGGTTTATTCGGTCCGAATGGGGCGCGCATAATTCGCGGGTACGGAGAAGAGCGGGAAAATGGCGCCGGGGAGGTCGTCTTTCCCCGCAAAGGCCTTATCCTGCGCCAGGTTCCGGCCCCTCCTGAAAGGCGGTCGTTACGGCCCTTCCGCGACAGAAGCCTCACTTGATTATTACGGAATACCTGGACTTAAGCTCCTCTATCAGCCTGCCGTACGCAGAGTTCTTTTTTTCCTCGAGCGCACGCTCCCTGAACGCTGCGGCCTCCGCACCGCCGCCTCCCGGCATTCCGGCGAGGTCCGCAGGGGCAAGCGCTATGGGTCCAAAGACGACCTTTTCGAGATACTCCCGCGCGATAAATTCACCCTGCACCCTCTTGATGAAACTCATATATTCGGAATCCTTCCGCATCTCGAGCGCGTCAATCCGGTCTTCGAAGACCCTGGCCATCAGCATCTCGTGTACGGCCTTTTCCCTTTCCGTCGCGCCTCCCTTACGGACGCGCAACGAGGTCCCTATGCCTATAAGCTCATCGAGATCTCGGTAGAAATCGGCCGCACGGTACTTGAAACCGATTTTTTCGATGCTTCCCACTATGGCTTCCGGGGACGCCGAGTTTATCCCCTTTTCATGGGTCACAACCCTGTAGGCGGCGGCCATCTGGTTCAGGTTCCTATCGCGTTCGAGCTCGGGGCGCACCTGTTCGAAAGGGGCGTATTCATCGTCCCTTTTTTCTTCCACCATTATAAGATGGTAACCGTGCATGGTCCTTATGGGTTGTCTGGTAAATTTGCCGGGGGCAAGCGCATAGGCCGCCTCCTCGAAGGGTTTTACCATCCTGTCCCTGCCGAAAAAACCGAGGTCGCCGTCATCGGCCGAGGACGGACACTCCGAATGTTCGCGGGCCAGCTCGCCGAAATTACTCCCGTCGGGCTTCAACTGCCGCGCCACATCATTTATCATTCGTAGCGCCTCCAAGTCCGAATGTCCACCCGACCCTGTACGCACCAGGATGTGGCGGGCGCGAACCTCTCCGTCTATTTTAAATGTTTCCCGTTTTAGGCCGTAATCCGCAAGCAGGGCGTTTTCCGAAACCGGATAACGCCTCGGAAGGTATTCGTTTAGAAAATACCGAAGGGAGAGGTCACGCTCAACGGGGGCCCACCGCTTCAGGACATCGGCGCGGGTGTCGAACTTTTCATCCCGCACCTTCAAGAGGACCAGCCGCTGTTCGATCATACCCTCCAGCATGCTTTGTTTCAGCTTTTCCTCGCCCACTCGTTTCAAGAGATCGGGGTTGATTCCCGAAAGGTGTTTCTTTACCTCGGACTCGAGAATCGCCTCCCCTTCAACCAGTGCGACGGTACGGTCCGTACAGCCGTATAGGCCTGCGGCGAGTATTGCGACCAATATCATTCGTTTCATGTCTTTCCCCCAGCTCCTATTTTGCCTGTTTCCACGGCCATCTCCCCGGTGGGCCGGGCCGCAGCCGCAGGCTCCCCCCTGTCTCCACCAAGACGCCGTATCTCGCGCAGCGGAGAAAGCCCTCGCGGGCATGCCCGCTCGCACAGGGTGCACCCGGTGCATAGCGCGAGTATCCCCTCTATATCGGCCTCGGTACCCGCTTTTACCGCCGCCATGACACCCGCGGGCCCCGCAAAGTCCGGGCCGTATTTGCGCACTACCGGGCAGGCGGCATTGCACTGGCCGCACTCCATGCACAACAGAACCTGTGCGCCCCCGGTGCGCGCTATGCGAAACGCCGCGGCCAGAACGATGATGAACGGCACCACCGAACAGGCTATGTAGAAAGAATATACAATCAGCTCGAACATCAGCGCCTTCCTATTTCCGTCCCTTGTCGGGGGGTAAAATCGATCCGGTGGGACAGTTCACAAAGCACCGTCCACAGCGCGGGCACTTGCCCCTCCTGAACACGGGCATTATATGGCCATCCGGTTTAACCTCGAGGGTAATGGGTATATTATCGCCCTGGATGACGCTTTTGCACGCCTCGACACAGCGCGTGCATAGCGGGTACAGGCACTTCTGCACCCCGAAGGCCCGGTCGGCATCGTGGGCAGCAACGATCGAATCGAACATATCGATCTTCGGTTCATATCGGTCCATCTTCTTTAAAAATTCCGCCGCTTCCACGCTCGAGCCCTTTATGACCGCCCTGAAATCCGCGTAATCACCGCGGCGGACCACCACCCTCCGATCGTAGACCGGTTTTAGTATGCCTAAATACACACCGCCCTCGGCGTGTGCATACACAATGACGCGCCCAAGAAGCGGGTCCTCCCGCAGCGCCAGCTCCACCCTGTCGTCATGATACTCGATGTCGCAATGCATTGGCGGCGCGATGACCGGATACTCCCCGGGATACACCGGGATGACCCGGTGATGGCTTACAAGCGCAACTATCAGCACCGCGAGTATAATGGCGAGCAAGATGGTCAGCGGCCTTCCGGTCATCACTTCCCCCTGAACACTCCGTCTTTTTTCAAGTCTCGCGCAATCGTCGAAATGGGGAGAGATAGCGGGCATGCCTTTTCGCAAGCTCCGCAATCGAGGCAGAATACCGCGGCGTCGCGCGCCCTTACCCTATAACTTATCACTTCCATGTCCGGATCGAGCCCTATCTTTCCCAGGGCCGCGGCGGGAGTCGTCTTCTCGCCGTTTGCGATTATCTCCATTCCCGGGTCGATATCCATGGCATCGTGCAGCTTTAACCTCACGTTGGTCGTATAAATATACACGTTCGGATCGGACGAATAGGCCGCGGCTATGAACCCCTGAGGGTCTATTCCAAGAACGCAGACGGGGTTGCATCGTTTGCAATTATAGCACAGTACCGACCACGGATAACCGGACTTGAAGGCATTCACACCGAGAAGGGCCAGATACGCGAGAATGATTATGGCCCCCACGGAATTTATTATGACGAGCTTTCTTTTCATTTCAAAACACCATTAAAAGCGCCGCGACCGCCGCCCCTCCGGCGATCCCGCCGGGATTGTAAAACCTGAACCCGAGCGCCGCGTTTATTGCCGCGGCCGAGCACACGCCGGCGGCCAGGGCCATCAAGCCCATCCGCAGGCTCACGCCGGTCGCGTGCACACCGACACCGACAACTATGAGGGCCGCGACCGGTACGCCGATCAGTATGGCCAGCACCTGGGGAAGGCCGTCGTTGAAATTCTTGAGCCTAAGCCCCCCCGGCCGAGGGAGCCTATGCCGCCCAGCGGAGACGGGCCGCAGGAGGCCGCCGCGCATAGTATAAACGCGATCAACAGCGCCGGTTGAACGGACGGAACCGCGGTAGCCTCCGCCAGACGCTCGCCGAACATAAGAACCGCGGGTATCAGACTGACTGCCAATATCCTTCCGCAGGGCATCGGGAAGATGATGGGAAGGTATGCAAGCAAAACCGCCACCCCGGCATAGCCCAGAGGCGTGGAGGAGGCGGCAAAGTCGAGAAGGCCAACCAGCACCGTAAAGCCGCCGAAGGCGCCTAAAACCCCGGCCGCAATAAAACCCGAAAGCATGGCGGTAAGCGGATGAAGCATTATCCCGCCCACCAGATCGTTAATAGAGACTCCCTCCACCAACATCACCACGATGGTCAGCCCCACCAGAATGGTCTGCAGGGGCACCGGAGGTTCGAAGGCCACAGTGGCTCCGAGAACGATAATAAATATGATGAGTGAAAAAAATCCATGTTCGGGCACGGGCCTGTTTTCCGCGTCAGCGGACACCCGCACGGGCAATGGGGCCTTTTCGCGATAAAAATATTTTACGAACAGCATGACGAGCGCGCTTATAATGACTATAGCGATCGACTGGGGGTTCGAAAAGGACCCGGCCGGATAGCGCCCCATCCCCTCGCCGAGCGCCCCTATGCCGCCGATCAACGAAGGCCCGCAGGAGGCCGCCGCGTTTATCACCAGGCCGAACACCAGCATGGCCGGCACGGCCCTGTCCTTGTTTTTGCGGGCGATCTCCTCGCCCAAAAGTATCGTCACCGGCAGGAGCGGGGCCACCCAGATACGGCCGCAGGGCATGGCGAAAATTGTGGGCAGGTTCACCAGAAGCATTACCGCGAAGGGGGATCCGTATTTTAGGCGCATAACGCGCGAGACGAGGCTCGCGGCGGCCTCGAAACCGCCGGCCGCCCTCAGGGCTCCCGCGAATACGAATCCGGCTATGGTCGCCGTAACCGGATGGATGCTCGTATATGAAATCAGATCGCCCCAATTCAGCGGGGCACCCGACAGTATCCCAACAAGAGCTATAAGCGCGGACGCCGCCAGAAGGGCGCTCTGTATCGGCAGGACGCGCTGCGGTATCCATCCCCGGATCGACGCGACGAGCGTTAGAAGAAATATGCCAAGAGCTATGGCGCCGATCAAATTCATTGGGTTTCGCCTCCGCCGTTATCAGCCGATCCGTTCAGTGCACAGTCCCGCCGCGTGCAGTCTCCGCAGGATTCAAATCCTCCGTCGGATTTCTCCCTCTGCCTGTAGCTGCGAAAAAGAGCATAAGTGAGCACCGCAAGCAACAAGAGAGAAGAAATTTTATATAATACCGCAATCATTGTCCCCACCTACGACATCCACCAGACCATGATGGCGCTCAACACCCCGCCGAGCAGGCCCCCGATACTCCAGGGCTGAATGGAGAACGCGGCATTGAACAGGGCGCCGGCAGCCGCGCCACAGGAGACAACCGCCGCAATTTCTTTCCAGAACATGTTGGATACAAGTTCGGAACCGCGATCGGCTTTCGCACTGCCCTGTTTGACTTCCGACATATATTCACCTCCCCAATGCCTGTGCGGAATCGGAGTCGGGCCGTTTAGTGTGCTCGTCACTCTTCATGTATACCATCGAGCTTTTCCCATATCCCAAAATATCATCGAGCCATATCAGAAGCCGGTTGCTGACCGCCGAGCGGCGCGCGATCAGCCACGTGGCGGCCCGATGGACGAAATAGTCCTGTTTGTTATACGGGCACGAACCCATGCAGGCCATGCACTTCGGATTAGAAACGAGAAACTCAAAGCATTTTTCGCCGTCCAGGGGCCACTTAAGCACACCGTTGACCGAAGTCGGTTCTCCATAGGGGATCGCCTGCACGGGACAGCTTATGGCGCACTTGTTGCACGCCGAACAGAATTCTATGATTCCCATATCGACCGGCACATCAGGGACCAACGGCAGATCGGTCGTAACGACGCAGAAGCTTCCTCTCGGACCGATTTTCTTGTTTATGAGCATTCCGTTTTTGCCCATCTGTCCCAGCCCGGCGTCGATGGCTATGGGGATGATCTGCACCTCGCCGGCCCGGTTGTGCAGATGCGCACGGGCCGGATATCCAAGCTTACGGATATACTGGGCAAGCTGCACCGCGGCCGAACCGCCCTCGCTGAAAAACTCCATTGTCTCCCGCACTTCCCGGACAACATGCTCCGGGACCTTCAGGCTGCTCTTCTTCATTATTCCCGAGAGCTCCGCCGCTATATCCTCGGGGAGCGCCGAATAATAATCCTCATAGGGAAGCGGGGCCGAGGGGGAGGCCAGCCTGTAGTTCATCCCGACGCCTATTACAATCGCGAATTTGTGGGAGATGTTCACAGGCTTTCCGTAATTGTCATGGCTGAACACGTAATCCGGATTTAGTCTGGCAATACCGACAACGTGGGCGCCCAGGGAACGGGCGTCATCCTTTATTTGTTGGGTGAGCACCGCTGGGTCTATCACCTCCACCCGCTTCGGGTTTACGGGGCCGTCGCGGTGAATTCGATGGGAGATGCGGCCGACACAGATGTCATATATAGTGAGGGTAAGCACATCGCCCGCTTTGTCCTGAATGGGCTTGACGAAAAAACCGCCGCCCGGCTGCTTTCGGGCGTCATAGCGGGCGTGCCTTGCTTTTTGTTCCTTGGGATCGTCGACAACCGGCTTCGAGGCGGTTGGCAGAAGCAAAAGGGCAGCAAAGAGCCCGCAGCATACCGGAACGGCTGCCAGGATTCTTTGCGCCTTCGTCCCCTCGAAACGTCCCTTTCGTTTGGACTTTATCAATATAAAAAGCCCCACACTCCACAACAGGAATAGTCCAAAAAGGAAAGTCACCGCGCGCGTCTCGTGCTCGGCGAGCGATATGCCGGAATAGTAAAACAGGAAGGCCCCCACCAGCAAGCCCGCTACCAGAACGAACAGCTCGCTCCATCTCCATCTTATCCCGGTCTTCATACGTACCTCCGTCGGGGAATTACGGCACTCAACTTATCCCAAAAACCCCTGTAACAAAATATCCCGTCCTTCATCAAACAAATCGGAGTCAGCGGCCCGCCAAACGAAGGTTTGGCGGCGCCGCCCGGCGTTTGCCCGCCGGGCGGCATTTAGACCCGTCGGGACTTTATAGACAGACCCCAACATGCGTGAGCGCCCGCCGCACGCTCACGCCTCCTTCTTCTTGGGCTTGAAGAAAACGAAAATCGCCGCACCTGGAAGCGCCAGTATTATGAAAAACTGAAAAAAGCGCCAGGCCGCTATGGGTGTCGCGATCAACAGCGAATCGATCAGGGCCCAGAACGCCAGGAACAGCAATCCGGCTTCGATTGCGAGAAGGAGGAACTCATACCATTTGAATTGAAACGCTATTTTAATATCCTTCATGGTCTTCACTCCTTTTCCCACATTTTAACGGCCTGCTCGTAGGTCACGACGCCCTTTTCGTACTTGGGATCCCGGACGTTTCGCGGATAGACGTCCTCGTCCTTTTTGTTGAAACCACCGGCAAAGGCTTTGCCGGATTTCAACAGGGCCATGGCCTCTTCCTTGGATATGGACTTGCCCGGGCCTTTAAGGGTTTTAGGAAGTTCTCCTCCCTCCCAATCCCAGTGGACGTTGCGATGACGGCCATTGGCGTCGAAGAAGCGCTCGGGAATCTTGCCCCACTTGATGCCCTTGTAGGATAGACCCACCTTGCCCATCTCGGCCCCTTCGCCCGTCGACCACTCTTCGTCTGGAGAGCGTTCGTCTTCGGTAAAGATGTACCTGCCCATATAGTAAGGGAACTGCATCTTGAAGCCCTTCTCCTCGGTGATCCAGCGCGCAGGCCTGTTCTCGCCGAACTTCCCGGCGTCGGAGGAGTAATCGAACTCCAGCCAGTCGTCCAGACCTACGCCATTTATGTTGCCAAACAGTCTCGGCGCCAATGGCGAATGCTTGACCATGTACATGCCGAACTTATGGAAGAGGGTGCTGGGCTTATTGTACGGACACACCCTGAGGCACTCGTTACAGCAGTTGCCGTTGAGGTTTCCGGCCCTGAAACGGGCGCACTTGTCCTTGTCGACATGCCACATCAGGACTCCGTTTTCGACCGTCGGCTCTCCCATCGGGATAGCGTTGACCGGACAGGCGCGGGCGCAGCGGTCGCAGTGGCTGCAGAAGCGCGTTACCCCGAGCGAGGTGTACGGCTCGTCGGGTTCCATCGGGAAATCGGTAAGAATACTCGCCGACTTGAAGCGAAGTCCGCCGGCTGTCGGCACAACCGCATTGCTGAGTCTGGCGAATTCGCCAAGCCCGCTGTAAACCGACAACGATGTCTCGTGGTTGTGGTAGTTGATGCCGCCGAAGCCCACGCTCGCCTTGTAGCCCATGTCGCGCAGCATGTGGGCCAAACGGACAACTATCCATGCGCCTGTGCTGTACGACTGGCCGCTCTTGGTTATGCTCCACCAGGACTCGCCAGGATCGTTATGCACCCTGCGCCACCTTTGGTCCACATAGATCTGTATGGCGTACTTGTACTCCTTGACCTCGTCATAGGGCAACGGAGTACCCATGGAAAGGAAATCGTGCGAATAGAAAAAGCGCGGGTCCATCTTGAGGATACCCACCTCGTCGGAACCGAGCCACAGCGCGATCTCCTTCATCATCATGGCGTTTTCCTTCGGGGTGTACTTGGCCTTCTCGTAGCCGAGCTTCTTCGCCACGTTGCCCAGCAGAAGGTCGCCCTTGTTCCAGCCGAGCTTTCTATCCCTGGCCTTGCCCTTCCATGTGGTCCAGGCATACGGCGCCACGTGGACCGGGTCCCCTCCCTCGGGTACGGGAGAGCGATACGGGTCCAGAAGCGTGGTCCCGCCAAAAAGCGCCCTGGTTAGCGGGAAGGTCGTAACGAAGGTCGGGAGAGAGCCCCACTGGCCCAGCCCCTCGATCTCCTTTGGATCCGTGTAAACCATCCCGTGATGCGCGATGTTGGGCCCCAGGGCCCCCAGAAGCACCCTCGACCATCCATGGTCCAGCTCGCTGAATCGGTGGACTTCCCCTACCACATATTGTGGTCTTTCGGGCGGCGGAAACGGGAAAAGCATGAGGAAGCCGATGACCATCCACCAGCCGCTTATCCCGATTATCGCCCGGGCGCGCATCTTTTCCGTGATGGGAAAGCGTAAGCCCCACCAGGCGATGGCAGCCGCCGATAAAACGAAGAACCACAGGAAGGCGTAGATGTTGAGCCCCAGGGCGAAGAACAGCACAAAACAAAGGCCGACCGCCCCCCAGAGCCCGATGAGGATATACTTGTCACTCTTTTTCATAACCGGTGACTCCTCCCTGAATGTAATGAAAATACTTTTTTTGCAGCCTCGGCTTACCAGGCCCTCCGGGTAATACGCCCTCCTCTATGAATTGTTTTAACATCTCTATACGCGTTCAGCCATTCGGGCAATAGTCGAAACGGCAAGCCCCGCATGGCAGAATACGATCCCCACAAGCTCCGCCGTGGACGGTTTGATGCCGTTTACGATCCACAGTACGGCAATCGCGATCCACGAGGTCGCCAGCCAGATAATCGATATCTCATAATAACTCAAAGAAAAGGCGTGCTTCCCGACCTGGGTCATTACGCCGCTCAGGATGAAAATCAGCACTGTAACAACCGGGATGAACGGCTTTCTTAAAAGCACCAGCTTCAGATAATCGAAGACCCCGTTTGCCTCGCTCCATTGCAGCCCCGAAAGGAAGGCGGAAACCCCCATGAAAATACAGGCGATTATATAGAAGAGAGCGATATCCATGGCCTTCTCCCCGGCGGCATCGCGATAGACGCCGCTCGCGTTCGTTATTCTGTACGTTTCGGGCTTCATTGACCTCACCCCATTATGATTGTGCTGACCCCCTGGTATAAAAAGACCATCCCCACCACCACGGACGCGATCTTGCCGAAGCGCGCCATCAGATCGTGCCGCGGGAGATAACCCGCCATGCCGGCCGGCAGAATGAACAGGCTGGTGGCCACAAAAAAGGCCATAAAAAACACGGCCCCGTACGCCGGTTCAATCGAACGTTCCAGAGTGAATGTGATGGCGAGCAGAAATGGTGGACAGACGTTAAGACCCGTAAGGCCGCCCATAAGAAATGGGAAACCCCTGGTGCCGGCAAACCTGCCGGCCATGGAGCAGAGGCCGAAGTGGGAGAACCCCACCCCCATCCCGTATGCTATCAGGATGACGGCCATGACAATCCAGGCCAGCATGCCTATAAAGCGCCATGACGCCCCGAGGCTGCTGCCGAGCAGTCCAACCAGAAAGCCCATGGCCGTATATGCGAAAAAGCGCCCTGTAATGAATTTCCCTAAAAACCCCCATACGGCCCGTGGAGTTTTGCCATCTACTTCTCCAAGCGCGAGCGATATGAGCACCGGAAAGCAGCTCCCCAGACACAGCGGCCCGGTCGCCAGGCCCAACATGAAGCCATTGGCCAGCGGCTCGAACATGCTATTCATTGTCGGCCTCCTTATGTACATGGTCGTGGAGGCCGGTTTGCCCCATCATGGCGAGCAGACGCGCCCGGGCCTCGGGAGAGACTCGATCGATCGTCCACGGAGGATCGAGGGATATGCGCAAATCGACCGATTCCACCCCCTGGTTGGAGAAGATCGCCTTTCTGACGTTTTCGAGAATATTGGATACGTACGGACAGGCTGGCGTCGTAAGCGTCATGATTATTCTGACCGAATCGCCATCCACCGCAACATCATCGATCAGGCCGAGACTGACTATGTCTATGTCCAGTTCCGGATCGGTGACCAGCGCGAGCCTCGACATGAGGTCCGAAGCGCTCGGCGCGGCCGCCCGGGGGCCCGAAAGATCGGACTGCCCCTCCCCGTTTCTGGTCCAGTGATATTCACGCTTCAAGGAGCGGCCGAAAAAAGAAGATAAGATAAGCATCGAGGCGACCAGCACGATTACGACGAGAAGCACCTTCTGAAGCGTCTCCTCCCGAAACCACTTTCCCAATCCTGTACTCATACCGCACCCCCTGTTTTTCGTATGAAACCGCCGGGCCAATCGGCGGAGTTCCATCCAAAAAACCACTGGTCCACGATCCGCGAGGGGGCCAGAAGAGGAGTTCCTGACTTATCCTCAATGAGCGGCATCACTCATGAGGAATCACAGTTGCGGGCCAGTGCGGGATTTTCACCCGGCTTCCTCCCTTGAATGGCACGGCAGGCGCCGGCACGACCGATCGGCTCTTCGGGCGGATTGAAGGGCCTCCCCGGCGCCTGCCTTAGGTGTAGATAAGCTATCTAAAGGGGATTGTTTTTTCTTCTGGATTTATAATTTCGGAATTTTCGAATTCCAATCTGCTAAGCCCGCTCTCTATTCACTCCATTATGCTTATAATTTTTTGAAAACGCGGAAGGCTATACTATACTTGGGATATGTATTGGGACTCCTATGAAAACCCGTGAGGATATTTGTATGCCTGCGCCTACCGGTTTCATCCTGCAGGAGACCCTCGATGAGTGCGAACTGTGGTCCATATACCGGGGACGAAGGCACAGGGGGCAGAAAACCAAGCTGTTCCTGGCGTTCCCCGAGGACCACTATCCGGCCTCGGCCATTCAGGAATTCCGTTATCTTCTGGAATCGACATCCGGCATGCATGGAGGGATGCTCCCCGCCCTGGAATCCTTCGATTCCGATGGACATTTCGTTGTCGTTTTCGAGGACTGGCCGGGCGCAATGCTCGCCGAAGTGCTGGGGCAGCGCAGGATAAAAATCGACGAATTCTTCATAATCGCAAAAAACCTTGCAACCGCCCTATTAGCGCTACATGGCCACGGGGCCGTTCACTCGGCTTTAAGCCCTCACTCCATACTTGTAGACGAGAATGGAGAGATAAGAATACTCCCCTTCCTGTGCCCCCATGAGCTTATGGGCAGAAGCGGCCTTCTTCATCATCCGGAGTTCATCGAAAGAATACTGCCCTATCTATCCCCGGAACGGACGGGCGGGAGCGGACGCCAGACAGACCGCCGCTCGGACCAGTATTCGCTGGGCGCCATACTCTACCGGATGCTGACGGGCATCACCCCCTTCCAGTCGGAGGACCCGCTCGAGCTCGTCTACTCGCACGCCATGAGGCCCCCTATACACCCCTCCGCCCTGAGGAGGGACATCCCCTCCATGCTCTCGAACATGGTGATGAAACTCCTCGAAAAAGACCCCGAAAACCGCTACCAGGGCACGCCCGGACTCGCGGCCGACCTGGGCCGGTGTTATACGCTTTACGAGAAAGGCGCGGCGGAAACGGTCTTTACGCTTGGCGAGGGCGATATCCCGGAGATCTTCTCGATATCCGGCAAACTCTACGGCAGAAGGAAGGAAACGGATTCCATCGCCATTGTATTCGACGGTATCCGCCGGGGCGGCAAGGAGATAATCAACATAACCGGCCCGTCCGGAATCGGGAAAACCACCTTCGTTCATAGCATAATCCGGCCGCTTGCAGGGATAAGAGGACTATATATCGAAGGAAAATGTGACCAGCTCTCTTCCGCCACGCCCTATGCCCCGATGATCGAGGCGTTCAGGGGGCTTATCCGGCAGATATTTTCCGAGAGAGAGGAGGTGATCGAGATATGGCGCGAGGCCATACTCGACGCCGTCGGGGCCAACAGCCGCGTCATAGCCGACGTGATTCCAGAGGTCGAACTTATCACAGGTGCCCAGCCGCCGGTACCGGAGCTCGGCGCGGAGGAGGCGAGAAACAGGTTTAACATGGTTTTTACCAGGTTTATCGGAGTATTCGCCTCGCGTCAGCGTCCACTGACCATTTTTATGGACGACCTCCAGTGGGTGGATTCCGCTACCGTAATGCTATTCAAATATATAATGAGCGACCACACCGTTCAAAATATCCTGCTTATAGGGGCATATCGCGACAACGAGATCAGCGAATACCACAGCATCGAGGCCGTACGCCGCGACATCCAGAAAGCCGGCATCGCGATGCGCACGCTAAGGCTTAACCCCCTCGACGTGGTGGAGGTGACCGAGCTTATTACCGACACCATTCGCTGCGGCGAGGAAAAGGCCTGGCAGCTCGCCGCCCTTGCCTACCAGCACACCGGCGGCAATCCCCTCCTGGTGGTCCAATTCCTCAAGTCCCTGTATGAGGAGAATCACCTGGTTCGCGAGACATCCGGCTGGACATGGGACATCGAGACCATCAGAAAGATGTACGAAACCGACACCATCATCACGGTAATGGCGAACAGGATAAAGGCCCTGCCGGAAGGGGCGCTTCGAATCCTCAAGCACGCCTCCTGTATCGGCAACAGGTTCGATCTCGAAACCCTCATCCACGCCCTGGGGGAAACCCCGGCGGGAATCATGAACGATATACGGGTCCTCGTAGAGCACGGCTACGTATCGGGCCAGGGTACGCAGTACCGGTTCTCACACGACCGCTATTACGAGACTGCCTATTCCCTGACGCCCGAAAAAAAGCGCCTTCGAATCCACGAAAGGATCGGCAGGGCTTTGTTGCTGGAGTATGAAAGGAAGGGCGAACTGCAGGAAAACATCTTCGACGTGGTCAACCAGTTCAACATGGCCTCCGCCCTTGCCGACGACGGCGACGAAAAACGCGCGCTCGCCGAACTCAACATGAAAGCCGGAAAAAGAGCGAGGCTTTCCATCGCGTATCAATCCGCGGCGCGTTATTACAGGCTTGGCGAGGCCCTTCTGGACAGGGACGCATGGAAAAGCGACTACGATCTTACCATGGATATTTACAGGGGCCTTTTCGAGTGCGAGTACTTTATCGGCAACAATGAAGAGGCGGACCGCCTTTTCGGTCTAATCGTAAAAAACGCACGCACTGTCCTGGAAAAGGCCCAGATCCACGACCTCAAGGTGATGTTGCTCATGAACAGCAGCCGGGCAAAGGAGGCCATACGGACAGGACTCGATGGCCTTAGCCTGCTTGGGGTCCATCTGAATCCCAAACCTTCGCGATTTCGCCTGCTATGGGAGATGGGAAGGCTCTGGCTGTACTTCCGCAGCCATGGCATCGAATCGGTCCTGAAGCTTCCTGTAATGAACAACGAAGCCCGTTCGATTGTCATGTCCATACTCGTCAATATGTGGACACCGGCCTATACCACCAACCACGGACTGATGCACCTCATCCCCATTACCATGATTCACACATCGCTACGGCACGGCAATTGCAACTACTCGGCGCTCGGATACGCCTTGTTCGGCATGATACTTACCTCGGGGATAGGGGATTTCGCCAACGGATATCGTTTTGGGCTGGTATCCAGAGAGTTGGGTACGCGCTACCCGTCGGATGGGCTTGAATGCGCCCTTAGCTTCATTCTGGGGGCCTTTCTGATACACTGGAGGGAGCATGCCCGCAACGGAATAGACTACCTCCGAAGAGCGTATAACTGTGGAGCGGGCACCGGCGAGCTCTACTTCTCGAGGCTTACGTGCATCTTCCACGCCGGAAACATGTCGATGAAGGGCGACAGGCTGGACGAGGTCCTCAAAACCGCCGGCGAATACCTGGACTACAGCACCAGAGGAAAAAACCATCACGTTCGGCAGGCCCTGCAGGTGGTAATCCGGACGGCGCTTCAACTGCAGGGCAGGACCATCGACTCGTTGGACCTTGGCGACGCCTCGTTCGATGAAATGGAATTTCTGGACGAGCTTATAGAAAGCGAGATATCGCAACCGCTTCACTGGTATTGCGTATTCAAACCCAAAAATTTATATATATTCGGCCATTTTCGCAAAGCGCTCGACCTGCTCGAAAGATACGCGGAGACCAGGGAGTGGCATTTTTCCACCATGATATTCGCCGAGCACCTGTTTGTCCATTCTCTCATCATAGCCGCCCTTTATGATGAATCCGAAGTGAAAGACCGGCGCCGCTTTATGCGGATACTCCGCGTAAATCAACGAAAGATGAAGCGCTGGGCCGACAACGCCCCGGAAAACTTCCAGCATAAATACCTCCTGCTGGAGGCGGAGATCAATCGTATAGTACATAACCACCAGGATGCCGTGCGGCTGTACAATGAGGCGATAGAATCCGCCGCATCGAACGGATACATGCAGAACGCCGCCATAGCGAACGAGCTTGCCGGAAAATTTCACCTTGCGCGCGGGCTTAACTCATACGCCAGGATTCATTTAGCCGCCGCCCGCCATATATTCAATGAATGGGGCGCGCTCGCAAAAGTCAGGATGATGGACGAGCGCTACGCGGACATCCTTTACGATTTGCCGGACATAGACGACAATGGCGCCTTCGAAAATATTATAGCATCCCACCGGACCGACGAAGCTCGCATAATATCGGATTTTCATCGGGAGCTCGCCGCAATTTCCTCCGAAACCGACCCTCAGAGGATAGCCTCGCTTGTCACCCTGCTGGCCTTGCGGGGCACGGGAGCCCGGCGTGCGGTGCTGTACCGCTTTGAAGGCGAAAACGTCCGCGCGCTCCACACCTCGACCGCCACCGAATACGATGCAATCGGGTGGGATGACCCGACGGCCGGCGAAATTGCCATGCTCACGATAAACCAGGCAAGGCCGGAAATCTTGCGCACCCAGGTACATCCTTCCGCCGGGGAAGCCTATAACCCGCAAGGCGGTGAACACCCCATATTTGCCATCTGCGTTCCGGTGATTATCGAGGACACAAGCATGGGGGCAATTTATTGCGATACCGATCCTCACATCAACCCGATTGACCCATCCGCCCTCCATCTCCTGACCCTAATATCCACAAAGGCCGGACCGGCAATGGAGAGGCTCAGTGACCAGGCCGGCCCCGATAGACTGGCTGGAGCGCGCTCCCAGCTTAAGAACGTCGACACCGAGGCCCTTTCGATACGGCTTGCGGAGATGATGGAAATACACAAGGCCTATAAGACCGAGGACCTCACGCTGATGATGGTCGCCGAGGAGCTGTCGGTCAGCCCTCATCAACTATCGGAATTCATAAACAACCGGCTCGGCATGAACTTCAACACCTATGTCAACCGGTACCGAGTCGAGGAGGCCATGCGTGTCCTCGTTGACGATCCCGACAAGCCCATAACGGCCATTGCGTTCGATCTGGGCTTTAACTCCATCTCCGTTTTCTATAACGCCTTTCTAAAAAATACCGGCCTGTCGCCCGCCCGATACCGCAGGGAGAACCGGAAAGATTCCGGATCCAAACCATGATGCGATTTCAGGTTTTAAGGGAAGTTATCGCCATGCCCCTCGGGCATGCCTTCAGACTCCTGTGAAATGATGACGATGGCGGCAAAGGATGCCGGAAAGCCCCCTGTTAACGTCCGGACATCCGCTCGATCCAGGGGTCGGCCAGGCGGTGCCCGCCCGAAGGGGCGCGGACCAGAACGCCTTCGGCGAGGAGCGCGGCAATTGTATCGTTACATAGGGCGATGGCTTCGCGGAAACGGGGCGTATCCGGAAAGCACTCGTTGGTGGGGCCGCCCGAATGAAAGGTCCGCGAGGGTTCGAGTTTGAAATAATTCAGCAAGATTTCGGATATGACGAGCGGGCGCGGCGTTCCCACGGGCCGGTCTTCGCCGGGCCACTCCCACTCCCGCTTGCCGCGCGGTTCGATCCATCCGGGCGGAGCCGGTCCTCCCGTTCTCAGGCGGTAACACTGCGCCATGATCCAGCCTTCAAGTTTTTGGGGAGCCCTGGTGTTCATCGGTTGCCTGCCCATAATATCCTGAATTCTGTACGCGTGGCACAGTTTATCATCATCCCCCTTCGTCCGCCGCACACAGGGGCAGGGTGAAGTGCCACAGGTTCAGGAAGACGGTGAAGCCGCGCCTCCGCATGGCGTCGATCATTTTGTCGTAATGCAGGAAGGCGCCCTCGTCGTAGCGTCCCTTCTCCGGCTCCATTCGATCCCGAAGCGGTAGGCGTTCTGTCCATCGCGCGCGGCAAGGTCGAAGTCCGACTCGTAGCGGTTGTAGAAATCGGCCGCGATGCCGCAGCGCTCGCCGCTCTCGATGGGCGGCGGCTCCTGCGCCTCCCAGCGCGCCCAGTCGTTATTGAGGCTCCAGCCTTCGTGCTGGCAGGCGTCCTCACCTGTGGCCCAGAGGAAACCGTCGGGGAACTTCCGGGCGGAGGGGCATGGCCGGCGGAGGGCTCCGTAGATGATGACTAAAAGCGCGGCGGGTATTATGAATGCGATCATGGCGGTTTCTCTCCCGAAGCCGGACCGGCTGCCTCCGGAACAGGCGCCAGAATTGTAGCACGGGCCTGGCGGCTGTAAAGAAGAATACCCGATCGGTGGGTGATCCGGAGCCCGATAAAAAAATTTTCCTTATTTGCCTTTCTCCGGGAGCGGTGTTACTTTCCACTCACCTCCTGCATGGAAATCACGGAATTGACGGGCGTATTTTCATCAGGCGGAAAAATCACGCTCGAGGGGTACGCTCATGAAAAAAAATATCATAATGGCGGCGTCGGCGCTGGCGCTTGTGGTCGGCTGTATGGACGTGGAAACGCGCATCACCGTGAACGCCGACGGCACCGGGACGATCCAGGAGACCTTCCTCATGAAAAGTGAAATGGCCGAGGGCATGAAAAAGGGAATGGGCGCCGGAGAGGAAGCGAAACCCGACGCGAAAATATACAAGGAGCAGGAGCTTAGGGACAAGGCCGCGAGCTTTGGCCGGGGAGTCAGCTTCGTTTCGGTCGAAGACATCGCGAACGCCACGCACCAGGGATACCGGACGATCTACTCGTTCGGGGACGTCACGAAGATCACCATCAACCAGAACATGAAGGCGAAGAGCGGTCAGAACGCGGGTAAGCCCGCTTTGGCCGAGAACATCATCTTCCGTTTTGCGAAAAAACCATCGCCGACCCTCACCATGATAATGCCAGAGAAGAAAGGCCCCGCCGAAAAGAAGGCGGAGACCAAACCCGTCGATGACGCGCAGATGGAGCAGCAGCTCAAGCAGATGAGGCTGTTATTCGACGGCATGCGCTTCGCGCTGGTGGTGCAGATTAACGGTGAAATAACGAAAACGAACGCAGCCAACGTCAACGGGAACGCGATAACGCTTTACGATATCGAATTCTCCAAATTCCTGGACAACACCGAGAAGCTCAAGGAGCTCAACGCGAAGAAGCCCGCGACGATGGAGGAGACGAAGGCGCTGCTTAAAGACGTGCCCGGACTGGTGATAGAACCGGCAAAAAAGGTGACGGTTTCGTTCAAGGCCAGGTGAGATGGGAGAGGGGGGCTAGCCCCCTCACTCGGACCGCAGCGCCTCGACAGGATGCATTTTCGAGGCCTGCACCGCCGGCCACAGGCCGAAGGCAATGCCAATTACTATGGAGACAGACGAGGAGAGCGCGATCGACCAGCCCGACAGCACTGCCGACCAGTCCGCGAACACCGTAATGAGGACCGACACGCCGGAGCCGATAACGATGCCCGCAAGCCCGCCCGAAAATGTGAGGAGCGCCGACTCGATTAAAAACTGGAGCCTTATGTCCTTACGCCTCGCGCCTATGGCTTTGCGAAGCCCAATCTCTTTAACGCGCTCCTTCACCGACACCAGCATGATGTTCATTATGCCGATCCCCCCCACCATTAGCGATATGGCCGCGACTATTCCCAACAAAAGGCTCATGGTGCGCGTCGTGCTGGAGATCATCTCGCGGATTTCCGAAAGGTCCATTATCTCGAAGGATTCCGTATTGTCAGGCGCGAGTCTGTGCCGCTCGTTAAGCAAAAGCCTTGCCGACCTCTTGACCTCCTCTATACGCTCCTGCCCCGCAGCCTGGATGTCTATGCTGTCCACATAGGTTTTGCCTAACAGGCGGTACATGGCCGTGGTTACCGGCACAACGACCACGTCGTCCTGGTCGGCCCTGTGCGACATCCCTTTCGCGGGCAACACGCCGATTACCGTAAAATTTATCCTGTTTACCTTGATCGTTCTGCCCAGCGGCGGGCCGGTTCCGAATAGCTCGCGCACCACCGTCTGTCCCACAAGCGCCACTTTTGCCCTTGTGCGCAATTCCTCGCTCGAAAAAAACCTTCCCATTACGGGCGTTGCCGAACGTATGGAGGCGTAATTTACGCCGACCCCTTCTATTGAAGAGTTCCAGTTTTTATTACCATGCACCAGTTGAACGCGCGAGCGCACCGAGGGCGAGACCGCCGCCACGGCCGCGATGCGAGAGAGCTCCTCGGCGTCTCCCAGGCTTAGCCTCGTGACCGTGCCCGTCTGCACGGCGACGCCCCCCGCGCGGCGCGCCCCCGGTATCACCATGAGGACGTTCGATCCGAGGGAGCTCAGGCGCTGCGAGATGGAGGCCTTTGCCCCTTCTCCAAGCGCCATCATAGAAATCACTGCCGCCACTCCAATGAGTATGCCCGTTATGGACAGGAGCGAGCGCAGCTTGTGGGAGAGTATGGAGCCCACCGCCTGGCGCAGATAGTCTACAAACTGCGCCCTGCCCGGGCCCTGGCGACCGTTTCGAAACAGCTCTTCCGGCGGCGCCACCTGGAGGGTGGTATTCGCCGGGCGTCGGGTTTTTCTCCGCTCGTCCGACACCACCTCCCCGTCGCGCATTCTTATTATTCGCTTTGCACGTGCCGCCACCTCATCCTCGTGGGTGACCATTATTATGGTCTTACCGCGGACGTTAAGCTCCTCGAGGATCGACATTATCTCGCCCTGTCTTTTGGTGTCGAGGTTTCCGGTTGGCTCGTCGGCGAAGATGATGCGGGGATCGTTGACAAGCGAGCGGGCTATCGCGACTCGCTGCTGCTCCCCGCCCGAAAGCTCGCCGGGCAGATGTTCAACGCGTTCCGCGAGGCCCACGTCCGTAAGGCGCTTTCTTGCGGCCTCGTTAAGCTCCCTTCTTCCGGCATACACCAGGGGAAGCTCCGCGTTTTTTAACGCCGTCAGTCGGGGCAGCAGGTGGAACTGCTGGAAGACAAAGCCCGCCATGCTGTTTCTTAAAGCCGACAGGCGATCGTCATCGAGCCGCCCTATGTCGTTTCCGTATAGAAGGTAGTCGCCCCTGTCCGGCCTATCCAGAAATCCGAGGATATTGAGCAGGGTCGACTTCCCCGAGCCCGAAGGACCCATTATGGCCACGAACTCGCCCTCGTCGATGCGAAGGCTAACGTCTTTGAGCGCGGCGACGCTCAGCTTTCCGGTTTCGTACAACCTGGAGACGTTTCTAAGCTCTATCATGCGAGCTTCCTATCTGGCCCGCTGCCGCCCCATCGGGGTAGGCACAAATGGGTTCTTCTTTTCTGTCGGCGCGCCGGAAAGCTCCGCCTGCCCTCCATTCGCCACCAATACCCGCTCGTCTCCGGAAAGTCCCTCTACGATCTCTATGCGCGTTTCGTCGGTAAGCCCGGTCTTCACCGCCCGGCGCACCGGGGGACTTTTGCCACCCCGGTCCAGTAGCACGTAATTGATACCCCCATCGAGGGTCACGGCCTCGATCGGGAGAAGGAGCACGTCTCTATGCACCGCCTGTATTATGTTGATGCTTGCGCTCATCCCGGACCTGAATACGGCAGGCACGCGGTCCGGGATGATCTGCACCTTATACATAGTCACGTTGTTTACCACGGTCGACTCGTAGGATATGTGGTGTATCCTCCCGTTCACCTTAACGTCGGGGTAGGAATCCAGACCGAGCTCGGCCTCCATGCCCAGCCTGACGTTGCCTATGTCCGTCTCGTCCACATCCGCCGTAACCACCAGCCTGTCGGCGAGTACAAGAACAGCGTTAGTGACGGCCACGGTCTGCCCCGGCTCGACGTCGCGGACGATGACCGTGCCGGTGATGGGGGCGATAATCGGCGTGGGCTTGTAGGCGTTCTCCCAGTAGCCCAGCTCGGCGTCCCCCTGCATGCGCGCCGCGTCTATAAGGGCCGCTCTTTCGGTCGAGCTCATCCACGCTAAAAGCTGTCCCTTTCGCACCGTCTGCCCCTCGGTCACGAGGACGCTCTCCACCCGCCCGGCGATGGTGGGCTTTATCTCGAGCCTGTTGCGCGGCTCGACCGTACCGGTCGTGCCAATGAACTTTCTAATATCGCCGCGTTCCGGAAGGACCTCCCTGTACGAAACGGCCTGCTTCTTCGAACACGCCGCCCCTGTTAGGATACCCAACAGGGCGATCGCGGCGAGGGCGCCGGTCGTAAAACATCGAAACCTATATATCGTCATCGAGCCTCACCCCCTGCGCGTTTTTCCACGAGGCCTCCGCTTCGAGCACCATTGAACGGGCGTTCAGATAGTTCTTCTTGGCCTCGACAAGCTCGTTTTCTATGATGATCCAGTTGTCGAAGCCCACCTGGCCGATATTGTACTGCGCGGCGGCAATACGGGCGCGCTCTTCGTACGCGCTCAGGTATTTTTCCCTTAGCCGGGCGTTATCTATCGCGTTCATAAATGCGGTCCATCGCTGCTCCAGGGTCACCGACAACGATCCCCTTATGCTTTCCAGATCGGCCGCCGCCTGGCGGTACGCGGCATTTTCCTTCGAGCTCCGATACACGCGCTTTCCCCCCTCGAAAATGGGAATGCTAATCCCGACACCGGCGGAGAGCCGGCCCTCACCCGGGGGCCAGGAGTTGTCGGACCTTCCAGCGCTCGCCGTACCGAACACCTCGGGGAGATATCCGGCATCGGCCGATTTACGCGCGTAGTCCGCCTGCTCCTTTCTCATCTCCGCCTGGCGCACGGCAGGCGTAAGGCCCGCCAGAGAGACGAAATCGGGCTTACGAGGCCCGGCATCGGGGATGGAAAGCTCGCCCTTTACGGTGAACTCCTTCCACTCCTTAAGGCCCATCTCGCGCGCAAGCCTGTGCCGCGACAGCGAAACGGCCCGGTCCGCCTGCCCGCGGTCCGACTCGGCCTGGGCCAGGTTTACCTCCGCCGTAAGAAGGGAGCCGCGGTGCTCCTTCCCGGCATTGTATCTCATCCGGACGAGGTTGAGGCTCTTTCTTCGCCTGTCCACTATTTCGCCGGAGATGCCCAGAAGCTCCTGCGCCTTGAGCATCTCGACGAATGCGCTTCGCAGATTATAGCGCACAGTGGACGAAACCTCCATGGCGCCATATACGGCCAGCCGCACCTGGGCGTCGGCCCCTTTGGTGTCGTACAGCGCTTTTCCGCCGTCAAAAAGCAATTGCCGTGCGCTGAGCCCGTACGAGTAGGTGGTGGTGTCCACCTTTCCTTGGGAAGGGGCAGGAGCGTCCCTGCGCGATTTGTTTATGTCGAGCGAGGCGTCCACCTGCGGCAGCATCGAGCTTCGGGTAATTCCCTTTGCGTCCCTTGCCTGCTGGATCTTTTCCCTGGACGAAACGATGTCGGGATGGCGAGCCATGGCAAGGGCGGCGCACTCCTCCCATCCAAGCGTCTCCCCGGCCTCGCGGGCGGCCGCACCTGAAAAGGCTATCGCGAGAATAATGACCGCCGCCTTCGTCTTCACTTAAGCTTCCCGCCGGAGAGCACGCCGCGGCGCTCGGCCTCATCCTTTAAATGGGAACGCGCGAATTCCTCGAAGTTACATTTAATATACCAGCGGTACGCGCCGGCCCCCAGGAATACGCCTAACATGAAAACCGACAACAAAACCGCCAGAAGCCTGTATTTCGACATCGCTTTCATCAAGGTCCTCCATTTACCCCTTAAGCTTAAATCGGGTGGAGCCCGCAAATCCACGGCCTGACCCGGCCTCCATACTAACAATTAGACCCGCAACACGCACGTATTGTCCCACTTTTTTCCTCCCCTTACGAAAAAAGGGCTGGAGTCACTCCCGCCCTTTACGCAAATCATCGGCCGAAAAGCCTTAAATCTCCAGGCCCTGCATCCGGGGCCCGGGCACGAGCTTCGCTCCCCAATAAAACGTTCGGGTCGAACGTGCGGCACGTGCAAGCCACGTCCTCTGCGCCTCGGTACTCGGAGGTCTCAGCGGTCCCATTAAGCCCGGCGACGGGTTGCGGCCCTCCGGTCCCAACACGGTGCGCTCCGGCGAGCGTTTACATCACCCCCGAACTTAACGATGAATTTTTTGTAGGAGCCAGGCCATGTTTACCCCAAGAGTCTCCATGGTGCGCATTCCCTCCTCGTCGGAAAGCACGTCGCCGATCTCGCACCCCTGGCCCATGTTCCAGTAGGACGAACCCGGCACTATCATCTCGTTAATCAGGAAGAAGGCGTTGATGGTGTCGAACACATGGAGCGAACCGGCACGGCGGACGGCGCTTACCGAGGCGCCCAATTTTCGGCGGAACATGTTGTCGTTGCCGCGCGCCACATAACCCGAACGGTCCAAAAGCGCCTTGGTCTCGGAGGTCACGCCGGCAAAATAGGTTGGCGAACCTATGATGATGCCGTCCGCCTGAATCATTTTTTCTATGCATTCGTTCACAATGTCCGAATCGATCGAACATCGCCTGTCCCTGCGCTCCCTGCATTTGCCGCAGGCCCGGCAACCCCGTATGGGCTTTCCGCCTATATGCACCAGTTCGCATTCGACCCCGGCGGCTTCGAGCCCATCGAAAACCTTCCGAATCAACAGCGAGGTATTGCCGTCTTTTCGCGGGCTGCCGTTAAACGCGACGACCTTCATGGTTTACACCCCCTCGATTTTCGCGCATGGGCGCGCGTTACAAGGCTTCTATCGCGCGCGCAATCCGCGGGCAAGAACAAAATAGTGAAGGGCGCGGTTTCCCGCGCCCTTTAAGTTCAAATTTACCGGCGGGACTTCGACCGTCCGGCCTACTCCTCCGGCGCCCCGGTAAAGATGGAGCGGCTCGCCTTGATGACCGCGGACTCCCCGCCCATGATGGTGTCGAGCTTGCCGAAGTACTCGGGGAACTCGTAGCCGATAAAAAACTGTCCCGACAGAACCTTGCCGGCGTAGAAGGCCGCCTCCGCGTTGTCGGCAAGGATCTTCTCGCGCTCCTCGCCCTTCGCCTCGCCGATGAGCTGTTTCATCCTTGGCGCGCAGAGCGTCATGCTCCACAGGTGCAGCCACGCGAGGCAGGCCATAAACATGGCCTTGCGGAGCTGCGATGCGTTCATAAAGAGATTCAGAAATGCGCCCTTGGCCATCTGGCCTTTTAAAAACTCTATCGTCTCGTCGAGCCTCGCCATGCCCTTTACAACCAGGTCGATGTACTTGTCTTCGACGACGCCTTTCGCCGCCGCTATTACATCGTCCACGCGCTTCCGCCAGACCTTGTAGTTGTACTGGTCCTTGTTCATGAGGATTTTGCGCATGGTGAGGTCCATGGACTGGATGCCGTTGGTGCCCTCGTAGATGGCGAACAGCTTGGAATCCCGGTAGAACTGCTCCACCGGGTAATCGGCGCAATATCCGTAGCCGCCGAAAACCTGCATGGCCTCGGAGGCTACCAGCACGCCCGTGTCGGTGTTCCCGGCCTTGCATATGGGGATGAGGAGCTCGACCAGGGCCGTGGCCTCCCTCTTTTCCTCGCCATCGTACACGTGCTCGAGGTCCAGATGGTGCGACAGGTAATAGGTGAGCATGCGCATTCCCTCGACATAGGACTTCATCCACAGCAGCATGCGCTTTACGTCCGGATGCTCGATTATGGCGACCGACGGCGCCGCCGGCTCCATCATCTTCGTCACATGCACGCCCTGCTTCCGGTTCTTAGCATAGGTCAGCGCGTGCATGTAGGCGGTGCTGGACACGGACAGCCCCTGTATGGCCACGTCGGTGCGCGCCTCGTTCATCAATTGGAACATTATCTTCATGCCCTGCCGTTCCTGTCCGAGGAGCCAGCCCCTGCAATTGCCGTTGTCGCCGAACGAGAGCGTACAGGTGGCCGAGCCGTGAAATCCGCATTTGTGCTCGATTCCCGTGCACACCACGTCGTTGGCTGCCCCTAACGAGCCGTCGGGATTTACCAGATACTTGGGGACCAGGAAAATCGAAATGCCTTTGGTGCCCGGGGGGTCGCCCTCTATGCGCGCGAGCACGGGGTGGATGATGTTTTCGTAGAGATCGTTCTCGCCGGCGGTAATGAATATCTTCTGCCCGACGATTTTATACGTGCCGTCGTCCTGACGGAACGCCCTGGCCTTGAGCGCCCCCACGTCGGAACCGGCGTCGGGCTCGGTGAGGCACATGGTGCCGCCCCAGGTTCCGTTTAGCATCTTTTCGAGATAGATTCCCTTAAGCTCTTCGCTCGCGTAATTCATGAAAAGCGCCGCCGCGCCATGAGCGAGGGCCGGATAGCTTACGAATGAAACGTTCGCCGTACAGAAGTACTCGTAGCAAGAGAAACCCACCGAATGCGGTATGCCCATCCCGCCGACCTCCGGATCGTCGAAAACGCCTACAAAGCCGGCCTCGTTGAAGGCCTTAAGCGGCGCGCGAAAGGATTCCGGAGCCTTAACCTGCTTTGTTTCGGGGTCATAACGGGCCCCGGTTTTATCGCCATCGCCGCAGGTCGGATAGATCTGCTCTATGGCCATTTTTTCGGCGAGACCGAGCGTGTCCTCCAGCATGTCTTTGTCAAACCCGGAGTATTTCTCGAATTTGGCAAGCTCGTCGACTTTAAGCATCTCGAACAGGACGAAGCGCACGTCCCTCGAATCCACCAGCTTGTTGAGCGCCATGTAACCCTCCTCGAATATCGTGTAGTATATCGTCTCGCCCCCGCTTATCCGCGCCCGGATCCACTTTCCGGGGCGAGGCGGCGGACATCGATGCGCTGAGATTATTCCGATTGCGGATTACCCGGTCAAGCTGCGGCTGAACACCGGGCGCGATATGATGCCTATCAATAGTATTGACCTTCCATGATATAAACATAATATTGTAATTTAATTATACAACGTAGAAGGCAATTTCCTGTCAATCACGTTTCGCGCAAAAATCGACTTTTGAACTCGCCCTCTACCCCCATGCCCAAGGCCGGAACAGAAGCGCCCTCATCCCGGCTTCACATGGTGCTGATCGAATCCCCCCGGCTCCGCCGCACCCCCTTCAATGAAGGGGGCTATTATTCAGGATACTTTTCGCGGAAGATTAAAGCCTTTATTCTTTACAACAGCAACACGTTTTCTCGATAAGGCTCCCCTTTATCAAAGGGGAGCTGCCGGAGGCTGTGGGGATTTGGATTAGTTCTCCGCACCTTTCGAAAACCGAAAAACCTCAAGCCCCATCCGAATCCTCATTAAGCAGCGCGCACGGACGCGCGCGGGGCGAGGATGGTCCACGATGGACCTTCCGCAGCCGAAAAGTAAGTTTCAGGAACAGCCTTCAGGAAAACACACAGCGTCATCAAAGCTGAAAATACAGGAGCCGCCAAGCATTACATGAAGCAAACGGTTAAGCCGCGCGGCGAGTGAGCGTAGCCCCCCGGCATTTGAGGGCGCGTTTTCTTTGGTCCTTTCTTTTTCGCGAAAAAAAGAAAGGACAGTCCCCCCGGGCCGGGAGGGCCGCGCCTTATTCAAAGAAAAGAGTCCTATGCGAGCCGCAATGTTTATGAACAAGTGAAGCATATCCCAAAGCCCCCCTTATTTTTGAAAAAACCTGTGACTATTCGCTGAATAGACACAAAAACTTTTACCATTCCCTCCTTCCCATTCGTTTTGATAGTGAGACCTCATAACGAGAAATCGAACGGAGGAAGCATATTGCCAAAGCCAAAGCCGGATGAAATGATTAAAAACCTCGTAAGGGACTATCCCTCAGACGCGCTGGAATTTATAAAACCGGAGATAATCCAAAAATACGGAAAGCCCGTAGAGGTAAGCTTCGTCATTCAGGAGGTAAAAAAGCACTCCCACTACGACAAAAACCTAAAAAACGATATAGCCGTCTGTTATACCTTTGGCGATAAGCGGCGCGTTGTGCTCGTACTGATAGAGCACTGGTCGGACAGGGCGAAATTCGACATACACCGCTTCGCCCATTACATAATAGACCTTTCAAAGCGCTTCCCTGAGGCGGAGATACTGCCCGTGGCCCTTTTTACCGACAGGTCCAAAAGCTGGCTAAAACCGCCGGATAGCGAAATAAGAGTCCGCTGTTTCGGCGAAATTTATCTCTGTTTCAGCTATCAGTTGGTGCGCATGAAGGACTACCAGGCCGAGCGCTATCTCAAAACCAAAAACAGGTTTATAGCGGTGTTGCGCTCAGCCATGCGCTATGACCTCGAGAAAAAGATAAGCTTGGCGGTTGAATACATTCGAGGCTATGGATATATTGAGGATGATATTCGCATCATCGAGAAAAACATAGCCATAATTGAATATTTTCTTGAAATAACGGCCGTAGAGAAGGAAGCTATAATCGAGATGATGGAGGAGCGGAGGGATTCGAACATGATAGTACAGGAACTCAAGAAACGCGGTTACCAGGAAGGCATGCAGCAGGGAATTCGGGAAGGCATGCAGCAGGGGGTTCAGGAAGGCATGCAGCGGGGAATTCAGCAGGGGATGGAAAAGGGCAAACACGAGGCAAGGCAGGAAACAGCCAGGGCCTTGCTTGGAGAAAATATGAGCGTCGAGAAGATTTCCCGAATTACCGGTTTGGATGCAGGCGAGATAGAAAGACTTAAAGAGGGC
>MVZN01000037.1 GCA_002069125.1 Spirochaetes bacterium ADurb.BinA120 | reverse complement strand
GGGCCTGTAGCTCAGTTGGTTAGAGCGTACGACTGATAATCGTAAGGTCGGTGGTTCGACTCCACTCAGGCCCAATTCAAGAAACACTTCGAATTGGGGGGTGTAGCTCAGTTGGGAGAGCGACTGCCTTGCACGCAGTAGGTCATCGGTTCGAACCCGTTCACCTCCAAAATGCACAGACAAGGGCGTTTGTTGCATGGTTCTTTGAAATGTGGTGTATCTACTTAGTGTTAATTAAGTAGTCCGTTCACAAACGACATTACGAGCGACCCGTTTGTTGGAAACAGCAGACAAAATAATATGGTCAAGCAAGTAAGGGCGTACGGTGGATGCCTTGGCACTGGTAGGCGAAGAAGGTCGTGGCAAGCTGCGATAAGCCTCGGGGAGGAGCAAGCATCCTTTGATCCGGGGATCACCGAATGGGAAAACCCACTGCGGGCGAACCCGCAGTATCCGTTGCTGAATACATAGGCAGCGGAGGCAAACCCGGGGAATTGAAACATCTAAGTACCCGGTGGAAAAGAAAACAACCGTGATTTCCTCAGTAGTGGCGAGCGAAAGGGAAACAGCCTAAACCGGTCTATACGTTACAGGCCTGAACCGCTGTAGGACCGGGGTAATAGGATTCGGATGGAGAGCATTCAGGGGCTCTCGGGAAGTTAGAAAACTTTTGTTTAGCCGAACCCGCTGGAAAGAGGGCCAAAGAGGGTGATAGCCCCGTAGGCGAAAAACACAAAGTCTTCCTGATCCGGATTCCTGAGTACCGCGGGACACGTGAAATCCTGTGGGAAGTTACGAGGACCATCTCGTAAGGCTAAATACTCACCAGTGATCGATAGTGCACAAGTACCGTGAGGGAAAGGTGAAAAGAACCCCGAGAGGGGAGTGAAATAGAACCTGAAACCGTATGCCTACAAGGTGTGGGAGGGCTATGGCGCAAGTCATGCCTGACCGCGTGCCTTTTGTAGAATGAGCCGGCGAGTTACTTTATGCAGCAAGGTTAAGTGACGGTAGTCACGGAGCCGCAGCGAAAGCGAGTCCGAACAGGGCGGCCAGTTGCATTGAGTAGACCCGAAACCGAGTGAGCTATCCATGGCCAGGTTGAAATCCCGGTAAAACGGGATGGAGGACCGAACCGTTTAGTGTTGAAAAACTATCGGATGAGCTGTGGATAGGGGTGAAAGGCCAAACAAACTCGGCAATAGCTGGTTCTCCTCGAAATAGCTTTAGGGCTAGCCTCGTGTGTTTAGTTATGGTGGTAGAGCTCTGATAGGGGTAGGGGGTCCACAAACTTACCAAACTCTTTCAAACTGCGAATGCCATAACTTTAGAGCGCGGGAGTCAGACTACGGGGGATAAGCTCCGTGGTCGAAAGGGAAACAGCCCAGACTAACAGCTAAGGTCCTTAAGTGTATGCTAAGTGAAGAAGGATGTGGAATTGCTTAAACAGCCAGGAGGTTGGCTTAGAAGCAGCAATACCTTTAAAGAGTGCGTAATAGCTCACTGGTCGAGTGATTCCGCGCCAAAAATGATTGGGGCTAAGCATACCACCGAAGCTTTAGATTCGTAGTAATACGAGTGGTAGAGGAGCGTTCTATACGGGCTGAAGGTCGACCGCGAGGACGACTGGACTGTATAGAAGTGAGAATGCCGGCATGAGTAGCGATTAAGCATGTGAAAAACATGCTCGCCGTAAGCCCAAGGTTTTCTGAGCAATGTTAATCAGCTCAGAGTTAGTCGGCCCCTAAGATGAGGCCGAAAGGCGTAGTCGATGGGAAGCAGGTTCATATTCCTGCACCACCTGGTGGAGGCTATCGTGATGGGGTGACGTGGAAAGATAGGGACGCAGGGAGTTGGTCTTCCCTGTTCTTATGCGAAGGCTGGAAACCCAGGGAAATCCGGGTTTCCTTAAGGCTGAGGCTGTAGGGGAGCGACCCTTCGGGGAAGCGAAGGTCTTGACTCTATGCCACCAGGAAAAACCTCTAAACGCGAAACCGGGTGACCGTACCGCAAACCGACACAGGTAGGCGGGGAGAGAATCCTAAGGCGCTCGTGAGAACTCTCGTTAAGGAACTCGGCAAATTAGTCCCGTAACTTCGGAATAAGGGACGCCCCGTGTAATGTGAAGCCCCCGCGGGCGGAGCATGAGGGGGCCGCAGTGAAACGGGCCAAGCGACTGTTTACCAAAAACATAGGGCTCTGCAAAATCGAAAGATGAAGTATAGGGCCTGACACCTGCCCGGTGCCGGAAGGTTAAAAGGAGGGGTTAGCGTGATTTATCATGCGAAGCTCTGAATTGAAGCCCCGGTAAACGGCGGCCGTAACTATGACGGTCCTAAGGTAGCGAAATTCCTTGTCGGGTAAGTTCCGACCTGCACGAATGGTGTAACGACTTGGTCACTGTCTCAACGAGAGACTCGGCGAAATTGTAGTGTTTGTGAAGATGCGGACTACCTGCAGAAGGACGGAAAGACCCCGTGAACCTTTACTGTAGCCTGACACTGTAGTTTGGTTCAGTATGTGTAGGATAGGTGGGAGACTTTGAAGCCGGGACGCCAGTTTCGGTGGAGTCATCCTTGAAATACCACCCTTATTGTATTGAACTACTAACTGGCACCTGTTGATCCAGGGCTAGGACAATGTCTGGTGGGCAGTTTGACTGGGGCGGTCGCCTCCAAAAAAGTAACGGAGGCGCCCTAAGGTTCCCTCAGCACGGACGGAAATCGTGCGCAGAGTGTAAACGCACAAGGGAGCTTGACTGCGAGACCAACAAGTCGAGCAGGTACGAAAGTAGGGGTTAGTGATCCGGTGGTCCTGTATGGAAAGGCCATCGCTCAACGGATAAAAGGTACTCCGGGGATAACAGGCTTATAGTGCCCAAGAGTTCATATCGACGGCACTGTTTGGCACCTCGATGTCGGCTCTTCGCATCCTGGGGCTGGAGAAGGTCCCAAGGGTTCGGCTGTTCGCCGATTAAAGCGGAACGCGAGCTGGGTTCAGAACGTCGTGAGACAGTTTGGTCCCTATCCTCTGCAGGCGTTGGAAATTTGAAGAGATCTGTCCCTAGTACGAGAGGACCGGGATGGACGAACCTCTGGTGTACCAGTTGTCGCGCCAGCGGCATAGCTGGGTAGCTATGTTCGGAAAGGATAACCGCTGAAAGCATCTAAGCGGGAAGCCTACTCTAAGATTAGATTTCCCCTGGCCCTCGGGCCACTGAAGACCCCTCGGAGACTACGAGGTTGATAGGCTGGAGGTGTAAGCGCAGTAATGCGTTCAGCCGACCAGTACTAATCGGTCGTGAGGCTTGACCATATTATAAAAAACCCGAAGTGGAAACGCTTCGGGTTTTTTCATTTTAGGGCAATTTAATCGGCGGCTCAAATCGTGAAACGCTCGAAAAATTTTAATACCTCGTCAAGCGCCCTGGCCCGGTGGCTTATGCGGTTTTTCTCGTCCAGGCCGATCTCGGCCATGGTGAGGCCCGATCCCTCCAAGAGGAAAACCGGGTCATAGCCAAAGCCCATTTCGCCTCGCATCGCGCGGGTGATGCTTCCTTCGCAGATCCCCTCCGCGGCGTAAAGAACGGTCCCCGGGCGGGCGAGGGCCATGGCGCACACGAAACGGGCCGAACGGCTTCCGTCGGGAACGGTCGCCATCCTCTGGAGCAGTAGGGAGCACCTCTCCGAGTCGGTCAGGCCGCTTCCGCCGTACCGGGCGGAGTATATGCCGGGGGCCCCGTCCAGCGCGTCGACTACAAGCCCGGAGTCGTCGGCAAGGGCCATGAGGCTTGTGGCCTCCGCGACGGCGAGGGCCTTTTTAGCGGCGTTTTCGGCAAAATCGGCGCCATCCTCCACGATGTCGGGGATATCCGCGACATCGAAAAGGGAGAGTATCTCCATCTCCGGCACCTTGCCGAGCTTGTCCCGTATTTCACGAACCTTGTTGGTATTTTTAGTTGCAATAACCAGTTTCATGCGGACATACTACGATATATGGAAAGGCGCGCGAAACTGTTTTTTCGAGGGGAAGCGGCTTTTTCGAAGATTCGGCGGGCATACTTTCGGGCCGCCGGACGATTCACTAAACTTGACCGGCACCCATGAACAGAAGATTTCTTTCGATAATTAGCCTGTTCGTCATCCCCGACATGGTGCTCGCCTGCTACCTCCTCGTGGCATTCCAATCCAACATCGGCTTGGCCGGTGATTTTTTACTGCCCCTTCTCGTGACGGCCAGTTCTCTCTTGCTCGTCAAGATCGCCATACTTGTAATTTTGGGGAAATATTATTATCTGGACAGGATCGGATTCATAAAGCGCGTCATAGCCGAGTTCAAAAAAGGGAAGTACTATTTACCGAGGTTTTCCCTAAAGGGAAGGGACGAACTGGCGGGGGTTTTTAGGGACCTGACTGTCATCGGGAAACATTTCGAGGACATCATATCGACCCAGAAGGAGGAGATTGAACAGCTCCGAGAGATGTACAACAACGTGGTCCTTTCGATGAGCTCGTATTTCCTTGTGCTCGACGAGAACGAGAACGTACTTTTTGCCAACGAAAACTTCTGCCGCAAGTTCCAGCATGAACAGGACGAGCTTTACGGCAGGAACATAGAGGATGTTTTTTATTTTCTTACGGGTAGAATAAGGGAAGCCATAGGGACGCTTAGGGCCACGGGAGAATCGGTGGTTCTGGAAAAGACCCATCTGCTTTCGAAAAAGAGCATCAGTGTGATAGCGGACATCAAGATATCGCGAATGCTTGTGCACGGCAAAAACCAGATGGTAATAGTGATCGACGACATCACCAACCGCTGCCGCAAGGACTACCAGATCTCACTGTTGAGCCAGATATCCGAATCGATCCGCCGTGATGAGGAGCTCGACGAGGTGCTCTTTACCATACTCACCGGGGTGACCTCGGGCTCGGGGCTGGGCTTCAACAGGGCCATGCTTTTTCTGGTAGACGACGGGGAGCCGGCGCTGGTCGGCAGAATGGCCGTCGGGCCGGACTCCATGGATGAGGCGATCGAGATCTGGAGCTCTATGCCCTCGGGGAAGGTCGATCTTAGGGGCCAGCTCAGGGGTTTTGCCAGCGAACAGCTAAAGGGCGAGAAGCTGATGGCGAAGGTGGTATCGTCACGGTTTCCGCTCGAACCGGGAAGCGTGCTTACCGCGGCAATAGAGAACGTCGAGAGCATCCACGTGCAGGACGCCGATATGGATGGGAGGATTGACGGCCCTCTTAGGGAGCTGATGGATGTCCGCGAATTCGTCGTCGCCCCGCTCGTGGCGGTGAACAGGGCGATAGGCGTGATTATGGCGGACAACAAGTTCAACCAGGCGCCGATTACCGGCGACAGCATAGAGCTTCTGTCGATCTTCGGATTCCAGGCGGCGCTGTCGATAGAGAGCTACAACAATCTTTCGGAATTGAAAAAGGAGATGCAGAAGCTGTCCGACCGGCAGGAGGCCATAGTGGAGAGCGAAAAGCTGGCGGCCGTGGGAAGGATCGCCGCGCACATCGCCCACGAGATACGGAATCCACTGGTGACGATGGGCGGATACGCGCGGCGGATCATACAACTCGGCCGCGACGCGACCCGGTACGAGCAATCGATTCGCTCGGCGGCCTCGGTAATAATCAAGGAGTCCGAGCGGCTCGAAAAGGTACTCTCCAACGTGATGGATTTTACCAGGCCATCGCCTTACATACGGGAGTTCAACAGCGTAAACGACGTCATACGCGATACGGTCGACCTTCTTCGAAACCTGTTTCAGGAGCGCCGGATAGAAATACGCCTTAAACTTGCCCAGGACGTGCCTCTGGTCAAATCCGATTTCAACCAGATGAAACAGCTCATGCTGAACCTTGTGCAGAACGCGATAGACGCGACGCAGCCCGGAGGGGCGGTCGAGATTTCGACCGAGGCCGACGCGCAAAGCGTAAGCATCTTCGTACGTGATAGCGGGACGGGAATACGCGAGGACGATTTGGACAAGGTGTTCGAGCCGTTCTATACCACCAAGGTGACCGGGGTGGGGCTGGGGCTTGCCATCGTTAAACGGATAGTCAGCGACCATAACGGTGAGATTTCGGTGAAAAACCTCCCCCACGGGGGTACGGAATTCAGAATCGTGCTGAACATCCCCGGCGCGTAGGTTCCATCACGGCCGGGGCTATAGTCCATTCGATGCCGCCGCCGCAGCGGCGCGCTGCTAGAGCTGCCGGCTCAGGCTCGTAAGAATGGCCCGGCATGGCGCATGGCCAAAGGCCGTTATGCAGCCATCCGGCGATGCGCCGTTTATGCGCGCCTCTTAGATATCGTTTCCGAGCAGTAAAAGAGAACGCCCTCCGGGAGCCGCCTCCCGGGAGTGAACGTATCTCAAATGGATCGCCGGGAATTCGCAGAGCGCGAAAAATCCTCGCGCCCCTGCGTAGACCGGGGGGACCCTCCGCGAACGGGGAAGCGATGGCAAAGCCCGCTTTTGGAGGCGTTGGGGCGCGGGCCGCTTGTTTCCACCGATATCGGTATTACGCTTTTACGTCGATATTCGAGCCCTTCATCTCCTCGCGGACCTGCTGCTTCTCCGGCTCTTTGGCGCTCGTCTTTACCTGGTCTATAAAATCGCGCGAGTTGTCGAAAACGGACCGGCCCACAACATCGGTCCCGGTGACTTTGTGTATGTCCATGCACCCCTCCCTTGGTGAACAGATTACATAAAATATATCTTAACGTTCCGTCCGAATCAAGCCGTTTTTATGCCCATAGGGATGGAGATGGCGAATCCCGATTGGGCTTGGAGCTCGGGTATGGGTGCCGGGGCGCCCTCGGAGCCGGCTTGCCTTTTCAGTGCAGGCGTTTTTTTTTGAGCCCGGCAAGCCTTTCCTTTGCGTCGTGAAGGGGTTGCGAGAGCGTAGAGGGGCAGTATTGAATAAACAACTCGAGGCTCCTTGCGGCCTCGCGCTCCTTCCCCTGAGCGAGCTCGACAAGGGCCCGATTGTAGTATGCGGTAAAATAGGCCTGGTCGAGCGCAATGGCCGAGCTGTAGGCCCTTTCGGCGCGCTCGTTCTCGTTTCGCTTCTGGTAGAGTACTCCAAGGTTATAGTGGGCCAGGAGAAAGCGGCCGTCTATGCGCACGGCTTCCGCAAAGCGGAGCTCGGCCGCCTGGAGGTCGTTTCTTTCCATGTATATCATTCCAAGATTATTTTGGACCTCGGCGTCCTCCTTGAGGGCCGAGGCCCTTTGCCATGCCGCTTCGGCCTCCACGTATCGTTTTTCTTGGAAATATACGAGGCCGAGGTGCGACCAGGCGGGAAAGCACGCGTCGTCGATTTCTGCGGCCTCCCTAAAGCGGGCGGCGGCGAGGTCGTTTTCGCCGAGGTACATGTGCGCCAGGCCGATGTTGAAGCGGTAGAGGGGACTTTTAGGGTCGATCGAGGCGGCCCGCTCGAAATCCTTTAGCGCATTGCGCGCCTCCTTGAGCCTGAGCCTGCAGGTTCCGGAGTTGTTAGGATATTCGGCCTCGTTCGGATTTGCGCGCGCGGCCTCGATGAATAGCTCCAGGGCATCGGCGTATCTTCCCGAGTTTAAAAGCGCGAGCCCGTCCCGGTTCAGCCGGACGGCCTCCTCCCTTCGGGGGCTCTTGCTGCCTATGTCCTGTCCGTTCATGGTCCGTTTCTCACTTTCACAGTGCATTATAATAGCTATAAGGAAAAAAATAGCATAAAATTTATTTCTCTTCATGGTAGATTCCTTGCGTGTTTTTCCCGCGGCGGCGTACTTTTCGGAGGTCATCTTTCACTTTTCTTATTAGGGGCTCCGGGCGCGCTTTGGGCCTGGGAATGGTTTATGACGATGCTTTTTCCTTTTTTCAAACGGCCGAGCTCCACGCGACGGGAGGTTATGCGGTCGCGGGAGGGGAGCCGTCGGGCGATGTCGTCAAGGCCGGAACGGATCATTCCCAGGGCCTTTTCGCGCGTTATATTCCGCCGGGTGAATATCTGTTCGTGTTTCAAATAGAATTCGCCGATCTCCCGTTCGGTCATGCGCGGAGGCGTATTTCGAAGACCGGCCATGGCGTCGAGATAATAGGCGGCCGCGGCCTCTTCTATATACAGCCAAAGGTAGCGTCGGGCGCTTTCGTTTGAAAAAAGGCGCGCCTTTTGGGCCTCCCTAAGCACTATATAGTTATCGATGAGTTTTCGCAACAGCCTGTCCCGAAAGAGCGGATCGTCGGGCTCCTCCCGTGGCGCGATGTAGCGGGCATATAGCCAGGCCCTTTCGTCGATGTAGTTCGAGCCGATGCTCTCACCGTCTATCCGGACTGCCCATTCACCGCCTGAATAACGGGAGAGCTCGTCTTTAAATAATCCGGCATAGGGATCTTCGACGATTCCGGCGGTGAGAAAACCGGCAAGAAAGCCTGTTAAGCCCGCGCTTATCACCATCTTGCGGGAGGAAAGAATTCGAAGCGCCGCTTTGACCGTCATAACATCCTCCGTGAATCCTGAAAGGCTTCCGATATCGGAACATATCGTGTTGCTGTTCGCGCCGGCCGAACGCAGGTGCGGCTAGTTCGCGCCGGCCGGCATGATTCCTCATGTTTGACTAAAATCTAACGTATTGGACGAAGTCTTCTTTCATGCAGTTGCCGTTTAAGTCTCTCAGGCCTCCGGCCCGCCCCTTGATAGTGATTTTATAGATGTTTCCGGGCATTGCGCCTATCAGGTCGAACCTGTAAACGGAAAACCTGGGGTACGGCGATTCGTCGGGCCAGTCGGGAGCCGAGACGCGGGGGGTGGTCCCGGTCCCCACCACCCTGTCCGCGGTAATGACGAGGCTTGTTGGGTCCATCCTCGTGGAAAACCGGATGCGGATGTCCGGATACCATGTTCCTCCCGAGGGGGAGAGCTCGAAGGCGAGCGGCTGGGTCTCGCCGAGCGCCCATCCTCCGGGGATTTTGGGGTCGGTGATTGAAAGAACCTTTGGGGCGATGGAGCCAGGCCCGTCTGTAAGGAAGTGGAAGCGGTATTCCTTCGCGAGCGGATTGTTCTGGAGATCCGTTATGGCGGTCGATACCCGGAGCGTATAATGGGCCTCGCTTTCGAGGTGCTCGATAAATTTTATATGGGCCATTGTACGGCCGGGAGAGGTATCGACGTAAAAGGAGACCGGGGGGCTTATCGTTACGGCCTCATGGAGTCCGATCGATGAGACCTCCTCGCTGAAGAGTATGAGGATGCCGCCGTCCTTTTCCACTCCATGGTTTTCGCAGTCTTCGCTCCATATTTCGGATGACGGTGGCTGGGATACCTGGAGTGTGGGCCTTATGAAATCGCCGCCTACGGTAAAGTTGAAGAAGGCCTCCTTGGCCAGGCGGTTCCCGGACCTGTCGCGGATGTCCGAGTTTATCGTTATGGCGTAGGTGGAGCCATAGGGCATCGGATAAAGTGGGGTAAAGGCGATGATGGAGTGCGAGGCGTCCCAGGAAAAGCGCCCCTCGATCGGCGGAGAAATGGAGATTCCGCCGTAAAGCGAATCGAGGTCGATAGGCTCGGAGAAGACGAGGCTTATCGTCGAGTCGGGGGGAACGCATGTATCGTTGGACGGCGTGAAGGCGATCAATACGGGAGGGAGCAGGTCGGAGCTTACCGAAAAGACCGAGGAGTGGGTCCTCCTGAGGTCGTTTCCGTTGATATCCTCGGCGGCGGAAGAAATCGATATGCGGTAGAGCGTCGATTCGAGGAGTTTATGGGCCGGCTGAAAGTCGAGCCGTTTTCCGTCGGGGCTCCAGATAAAGCGCCCTTCGACCTTGCCCGCCTCCGAGTCCAGCGAGAATTCGTTCGTGGTCTTTAGAGTGTCCATCGGTTCACTGAAGATTACAGTGACAAAGGTGTCCGCGTCGACGCCGAAGGAGCGGTCCGCCGGTGTGACGGAGACGATTTCGGGCTGTGTGAAGTCATTGTTGAAATGACAGCGGCAGAAAGCGGCGCTTAGAAGCGCCAGAGCTAAGATGGCCTTTGAAAGTACAGGTTTCATGCGTAGCGGTCCCTCCCCTAATCTTCCCTGAAATCAATAACGAAATTTTCCCTCATCGTATTGCCGTATTCGTCCTGTACGCCGCCGCTTCCGCCATGGATGGTGAGACGGTACAGGACCGGGTTTGCCGGCTCCCTCTTGTTCGAAAGGCCGGAAAGCCTGATTAGGACGGTAGTATCGTCCTCCCATTGGACATCCGACACTATTCCCTCGTAATCTCCGTAACTTGCAAGGGACAGGTTCTGATAGATGGAATATTTGTCCATGCCTGCGGGCGAGTAGGGCGAAAGGAGGGAGACGAACTGGATGCGGAAATGATAGGCCTGGTTGGGCCAGGGGCCCATGTTAATCGCTATCGGCCATGCGTCGGGTGAAGGGGGCCCCGTGAAAAGCGCCGTATAGGAAAAACCGTCGTGGGAGCCGGACACCGTTCCGATTTTGAGGCTTAACGAGGCCAAGGCGTCGGTCCTTATCATCAGTTGATGGGGGGCGGTGAGTCTGCGGCCGTTTCGGTCCCTGGCGGCCCGGTCCACCCTCAGACGGTATACGGTTTCTGGCGACAGGGCCCGCGACGGATGAAAAACCAGTATGGAATCGCCGTCCCACGAGAAGTGGCCGCCGGGCGAGGGGGTGATGGAAAAGGCCGACTCGGCGCTTGGCCGGTCCATGGGAGCGGAAAAAGCGATGTAAAATGAAATATTCTTGTCGATATCGCCGGTAATGGCCTCAGTGCTCCAGAAGGGGGGAAGGCCGTCCGAGTTTATGCCTATGACCGCGGGCGGATCCGCATATTCGCCTGTGACGAAATGGACCGTATATTCCGAGGAGAGCTGATTGCCGGAGGCGTCCTCGGCCGAGGGACCTATCCTGAAGCGGTAATGTACGCCGTAGTCCATGGCTGCCGTAAGGAGATATTGCATACGACCGTTGGGAAGGCCGCCGGGGCCCGCCTCCCAGGCGAAGCGGCCGGCGACATGGGGCGTTATGCTGAAGGCCGATTCGGTCTTTTGCACGTCCATGGTTTTGGAGAAGTCAATAGTTATATTCCGATCGACCGGCACGTTCCGCTCTCCACCCTCCACAAGAGCGGGGTTTGAGGCGAGTACGAGGGGCGCGATGAAATCCTCCCCTACGTAGAATTCCGAAAGAAAATCGAACTCCATCCCGTTGCCCTTTGTGTCGCGTACTGTGCGGGGTATCTCGATGGTGTACCTTTTCCCGTGAGAGAGGCCTTTTTGTGGCCTGAAGATGAAGTGCTTCCCGGAGGGCCATTCGAAGCCCCCCTCCACCCGAGAAGAGCCTCCGCTCAATACAAATAATCTCTCCAGGCTCTCTTTGTCGGCGTCGTTGTTGAAGACTATCTCCACCTCGGCGTTTTCTCCCACGCCGCGGGCGTGGTTGTCGGGGGAGATTCGTATCACCTCCAGTGAATCGAAGCCTGAGCAGGAGAAGTACAGGGCAAGGAAAAGCGCCGGCGATGTCGTTATGCGAGATATATATTTCATGTGCGCCCTCCTTCGGGCCGCGCACTTTGGGTTCGACTTGAGTGCCATAGCTCGAATAGCTGGACGGCGAGGAGGAGGAGAGTGAGCGCGAAGGCGAGCCAAAGAGGGGCCGCCCCGAAGACCGGCAGCAGGAAAAGGACGAGCGCGAGCGCGAAAGACATGATCGGCGCAAGAGCGTCCTTTTGGACCAGGATTCGGATGCCGTACGAGGTAAAGCCGCCGCGATGGACCGCGATGACAAGAAATAGGAGCGCCAGGAAGAAGAAAGCCCTGGGCCTGGATTTTATATTGATGCCCGCGAGAAAGACAAGCGCGAGTAACATGTATGCGCGAGCGGCCGTCAAGCCGTGATCACAAAGCTTAAGGCGCGAAAGCTGAAGCAGCACGACGAAAAGAATCGCGATGCTGAGAAGATTGAAGAGCCTTAGATTAAGAAAAATGATTTCGTTGGCGCTGAAAAGTACAAATGCGGCGCAGAGTGAGATCTGTAAGGTCAGTATCCATTGACGGTCCATTGAGGCCTCCTTCCGCGTTTCATGCGGCCGGTGTTGTCTTCTCCCCGCCAGGGGCGTAAATGAGATAGCAAGCGACTGGCACCACGACGAGCGTAAGTACCGTCGCGAAACTGAGCCCGCTTATAACCGTAAGCGCGAGCGGCCTCCAGAGGCCTGAGCCCTCTCCGGAGTTTACGAGCGCGGGGAAGAGCCCCATAACAGTAGTGAGGGCCGTGCTTAGGACCGGTCTGAAGCGTCCGGCGGCGCGCTCCTTGATGTATGCGACGAGGGAGCCCTCGCCGCCGCGAAGCGCGCCGTCGATGCCTGTTCTAACGGCTTCCACCAGAACGATGCCGTTGTTGACCACGATCCCGACGAGAATGATGAGGCCCATATATACCGGCACGCTGAAAGGCGTACCGGTGAGAAAAAGGACCGGCATGACGCCGGCGGCCGCCATTGGAACGGTGGTCATAATGACGAGTGGGAGTATGAGCGACTCGAAGAGCGCCGCAAGCACCATGTATACGAATACGACCGAAAGCAGGACCAACAGGGCCATGTCCCTCTTCCCCTGTTCGAGTCGCGTGACGGTGTCGTCGTACTCGTAGCCGTATTCGGGTGGGAAGTTTACGCTGTTGAGGGCCCCGGTGATGGAACCCTCCGCCTCCTCGTAGGAGAGACGGCCGATTTTGGCGGTGAGATGAACGCAGCGGCGGCCGTTCTTCCTCCAGATTCTGGTTGGCTCCACGGTTTCCTCGAGTTTGACGAGTTCGCGGGCCGGGATGAGAGAGCCGGCGCGTGAAGGAATGGAATAATTCAGCACCTCGCCGATGTCGCGGCGCTGGCTGTCGGGAAAGCGCATGCGGACGTCGAGCTCGCCGTCCTCTACAAGTAACTTGCTTATTACCGGGCCAAGGATGGCCCCATGGAAAAAGTCGGCGACCGTTCGAGCGCTTACGGCGGACATTTCCGCCTTTGCCCGGTCGTAGTGGAGGGTGTAGGCGGGTTTGCCCTCCCTGAAGCGCAGCACGCATTCCTCGATGCCGGGAACCGCGCCTATGCATCGGGCGGCGGTTTTTGCCAGAAACCGGAGGGTTTCGTTGTCTTCTCCGATTATCGTTATTCCAAGCTCCCTTGCGGCGAGCTCGTCCGCCTCGGAGATGAAAGCGAAAGCCCCGTACGGCCGGAGGAGCTCGTTTAGTTCCCTCTTGATGGACTCTATAGTTCGTTCGCGCGTGCGCCCGCGGCCGATGGAATCCTTGAGGGAAACGGCGATGGTGCCGCGCCACTTTTCGACTCTGGTCGTAATTTTATCGGCGGCATCGATGGTCTGTATTCGGGCCTCGGCCAGCGCGACCAGTTCGTCAGTGCGGCTAAGCGTGGTGCCGGTGGGAAATTCGAGGTAGACGTAAAAATCATCCGCGCCGCCCGGGTCGGCATGATCGTTTTTTATAAACGTGAAAATAATCAGGGAGGCGGCGAGAAAGACACCGATAGCCGTAAAAAGTCGGCGAATGTCGGAAAAACCAAAGTCGATCATCCGGCCGTAGGTTTTGCGGAGGGCGTTTTCGAATCGCAGAGAGGAGGCGGCAAGCTCGGTTTTCCAACTGGTGGTCCTCTTGGATAAAAAGCCGGGGACCGCCGGGCCCAAGAAAGTGGAGCCGGCAGCGGCGGCGTAGACGGCCGGTATGAGGATGAGCGATACGGCGAGAGAAACGATGAGCGCGGCGGAGACTGTGAAGGCCATGTTTCCGTACATCAGCCTGGCCCGGGGGCTGCCGAAAAGGACCGGCAGGAACACGATGACGGTGGTGGCCGTGGACGCTATTACGGCCTTTCTGATCGCCAAGGTCCCCTCGTATATCGAGCCGGGATCGATCTTCTTACGGGAGAAAACCGACTCGGTCAGGATGATGCAGTTGTCGACTACCATGCCGCTTCCAAGCGCGAGTCCGCTAAGGCTCATTACGTTCAGATCGATGTGCATGAAGTACATGCAGGCGAACACCGCGATTACAGAGAGCGGGATGGAGAGCGCGATTGCGAAAACGCTAAGCCGCCTTCTGAAAAAGGCGTAAATTACCATCACGACGATCCCCATCCCCCAGAGGCATGAAGAGACGACGTTGTTCACCGCGGCGCGAATATGGCGTCCCTGGTTGTAAAGTATTTCCGTTTTCGCGGACGGTTCGGCTTTAAGAAGGGCGAGTACCCGATCGCAAACCTCGAGCGTATTGGCGCCGCCGGCCTTCTGAACGTACAGGGTGACCTTCTCGCCGCCGTTGTGGCGGGATATGTCGTCCGGCTCCCTGAACGAGTCGACGACCCCGGCGACATCGCCTATGTGGACGACCGGACCGCCGTCGCGGCCCGGCGGGAGTGCAACGGCGGCTATTTCGGCCGGGTCTCTCATGCGATAAGAGGTGAGAAGCAGGCGCTCGCCGCCGCCGCAGGGGAGCTGTCCGCCCGAGAGCGAGACGTTGGAGTTTCGTATCGAATCGGCGATGTCATCGAACGAGAGGGAACGCGCCTCGAGCGCCCCTCGGTCCACGTCCACGTGAATCTCCCGGCGCAAACCGCCGGCCACCGTGATCTCGGAGACTCCGTCCACACGCTGAAGGCGCCGTTTTAAGCGGTCCTCGGCGAACCGGCGCGTTTCCGAAAGCGACTTTCCGGGGAGCTCGATTGTCGCGATGACAACTGGCCGGTCGGAAGGATCATATCGCAGGACCACCGGCTCCTGGACTGAACGGGGAAAATCGGATCGGATAAGACCGATCTTCTCCCTGACATGGAGCGCGGCGAGCCTGATGTCGCTTGTCATGGCAAAGCTGATGTTTATCCTCGCTTTTCCATCCTCGGAAATCGATTCGATCTTTTCTATCCCCGCGACGGTTTTTACGATCTTTTCAACGGGCCGGGTTATAATCGCCTCGATCTTCTCCGGCGCGATTCCGGGATACTCGATGATCACCGAAATGCCGGGATGCACCGTAGGCGGCATGAGGGCAACGGGCAGGCGCGAAAGGCCGATGAGGCCGAAGATTGAGAGCGCGGCGAAGATCATAAAGGCGGTGATATTGTTATAAATGAAATAGCGCATTTTAGGCCCTGCCGTGATCGAACAGATACATGACCGTGGGGATGAAAACGAGAGTGAGCGCCGTCGATACCGTAAGTCCGCCGATGACGGCTATGGCCATGGGCCGCTGGAGCTCGGCGCCTTCGCCGATGCCGAGAGCGATGGGAAGCATGCCGAAGACGGTGGTGGCAGTGGTCAATAGGATCGGTTTGATCCGTTTGCCCCCGGCGGCCGCGATCGCTTCGGCAAGCCCCGCTCCCCTTCGCCTTTCCTGTTCTATGAAGTCGAGAAGCACGATAGCGTTGTTGACCACTGTGCCGGAAAGGAGGATGATGCCGATTCCGGAATTTATATTGAGCGTCTGTCCGGTTAGAAGAAGAAGGCCCGAAACCCCTATGGTGGCGACGGGAAGGCTTAACATCACCACGAGGGGTTTGGAGAGCGATTGGAACTGTGAGGCGAGCACCATATACACCAGGATTACGGCGAGGGCCAGGGCGAAGAGCATCTCCTCCGAAGAATTTTTTATTTCGCTCCTGTCTCCGCTCATCCTTGCCTCGTAGCCGCTGGGAAGCGAGAGCCCGCCGATGAGGTCCTCGGCGCGGGAGAGCGTTTTAGCCGGGTCGCCGTCGATATCGGCGGTGATGAGATTTACGGGGCTCTGTTCGCTTCGAAGGATCCGATCCCTCCCCCTCCCTTCGTGCAGGTCGGCGATCTTCGACAGCGGGACCGGCGCGCCGCTTTGCGTTTTGACGAGTATTTTGAAGAAGGAATCCTTCCCGATACGGTCGCGGTGGCGCAGCCTTAAGTGCAGATCGATCTCGTCGTCTTTCTCCCGATAGCGGGTGGCCATCTCACCGGCGACCGCCGCGCGGATGGTTGAGGCGATAGTGGAGATGTTCAGACCGAGGGAGGCGGCGAGGTCGCGGTCTATGCGGACCAGAAGTTCGGGATCGCCCTCATCGAGAGAGGATTTGACGTTTGAAACGCCCTTGAGAGGGCTTATCTTCGCGATGATCATTTGCCCCAGACGGGCGAGCTCGTCGGTCTTTCTGCCGTAAAGCTCGATAGCGAGGGGCCCGGTCTGCTTTCCCAGCAGGGAGGCGACGACATCCTCGCTGATTTTAAAATCGGCCCTGACGCGCTCGCCGAGGCGCATTTCCCTTTTCAGCGAGGAGATTATTGCCCTTATATTTTCGCGCCCTTCGCGTTTAAGGATAAGCCTGATAGTTGAGGTGTTGGATTTTACACCGGATATCCTTTCGGCGATGTTGTCCTCGGGATCCGAGCCGATTTTGGCGTAGACGAAGCGCGTGTACGGTTTGGCAAGCAGCAGCTTCTCCACGGAAGCGGAGATGGCCGCGGTCTCCTCGAGGGGGGTCCCCTTGGCGGCCGTTACCTCCAGGGTGAACTCGCCCGGATCGATGGCGGGCATGAGTTCGGAATCGATAAAGATGAAAAGCATTCCGCCGAGGGCGCACAGGGCTGCTCCAGAGGCGAGGACCTTGCGGCGGTTGAGAAGAGAATGTCGTATAACTCGTTCGTAGAGCCGGGTGAGAAAGCTCATAAGCCGGTCGGAGGCCTCGAAGGCTGTCCTTTTGACCGGGCGCGTTTTCCGGGGGATAAAAAGCGCCGACGGAGGGCCGCCGACTACAAGGGTCGACAGCATGGGAATAAGGGTGAAAGAGGAGAACATGGAACAGAGTAGAGAAAACGACACGGTAAGGGCGAGTTCCCGAAAAACCGCGCCGGTGATGCCGGAGAGGAAGAGGATTGGAAGGAAGACGACGATGGAGGTAAGTATCGATGCCATGACAGGCCCCTTGACTTCATTGACGCCATCCAGAACCGGAAGAATCGGGTCGGACCCGCCCGAACGCGCGCCGTTGTGAGAGGTTCGCCGGGATGCGATTGAGTCGAGGACGACTATGCCGGCATCTACCATCATGCCGACTCCGAGCGCCAGGCCGCCGAGGGAAACGGCATTGAGTGAGATTTTGCTGAAATACATGAGGGTGAAGGCGCCAAGCATGGAAACGGGTATGCTGGTCGCGATGATGATGGAGGAGCGGGCGTCTTTAAGAAAAAACCAGAGCAAGAAAAAGGCGATAAGGGCGCCGAAGAGGGCCGAGCGGGCGACGCTGTCGATGGAGGCGCGAATGAAATCGGACTGATCGTATACAAGTTGGATATTGTATTTGCCGCCATATCGCCTCTGGAGAAAATCGATCTTCTCTTTCACGAGGTCGCAAGTCTCGATGGTGTTTTTCCCCGGCTCTTTCCGTATCAATAGGCCTACGGCCTCCTCTCCGTTCGTCCGGATGACGCATTTGCGGTCCCTGAAGCCGTCGGTCACTTCGGCGATATCGGAGAGATATATAGGCGTTCCCGCCTCGTTGCGGCCCACGGTGACCGAGGCTATATCGTCGATCGTTTTAAACTCGCCCAGAGTGCGGACTAGATATTCGATGCCGTTTTTTTCCATGTTTCCCGCGGGGAGGTTGTGATTTGAGGAGTCAATGCTATCGAGCACCTCGGAGAGGGAAAGATTATGGGCATATATGCGGGCGGCATCTACGCCTATATTGACCTGTCGCCTGTATCCCCCGTTTATGTCGACCAGGGCGACGCCATTCGTGCGCTCCAGAGAGGGGAGTATCTCTTTTTCGATTACTTTTCTAACATGCTGGAAATCCCCGCCGGGAGAGGTGACCGAATAGATCATTATGGGATCGGCCTTTGGGTCGAATTTGATCACGATCGATTTTCCGGCATCCTGTGGAAGTTGAGTCCTGGCAATGTCCGCCTTTTCCTTCGTTTCGATAAGGGCGAGGTCCATATTTGCGCCCCATTCGAAGCGAGCCGTAACGAGACTCAGGCCCTCCATGGATTCCGAGTTGATCGAGACAAGCCCGTTTACGGAGCTTACGGCCTCTTCGATATGCCGGGTGACGAGTTGTTCCGTCTCGGCCGGCGCGGCGTTCTCGTACGGGGTGACCACCGTAAGCCTTGGAAATTCGATGTCCGGAAGAAGCTGTACCGGCAGTCTCCGCAAAGATATGACGCCGAGCAGGCAGATTCCGCAATAGACCATGAGAGTGGTGATCCTATTCCTTAGAAAAAGCTCAATCATCTCGCTTCCTTATCGATTGGATCCGCGCCCGAAGGCAATTTCATTCCCTCGTAGGCCAGGCCAAGTCCCCTGGAAATGATGACATCGTTTTCCCGAAGACCGTCGAGAACCTCGACCTTGCCCTCGAATTCGCGGCCGATCCGTATTTTCTGTTTGAAGAGGATGCCTTTTTTTACAAGGAACACCGCTCCACTCGATTCGTCCTTTTGCGTGAGGGCCGAAAGGGGCGCAAGCAGCCTCTTTTCTGGAACGCCGGTAGTGATCCGGGCGCGCGCGAACATTCCGGGCAGAAGCCGATATCCTGGGTTTGGAAGCGCCGCCTTTATTTCGACCGTCCGCGTTTTTAGATCGAGAACGGGCGTCACCCGCCGTATAACCGCCCCAAATTCCCTGCCCCCGTAGGCGTCGACAGTAAAGGATACGGTCTGGCCTGGTTTTATTTTTTTAATCTCCTTTTCGCCGACGTTCATGGCAAGATACACCTCGGCGATGTTGATAAGTGTGGCGATGATCGACTCGGGTTTGACCATCTCGCCGGCCTCCATGGATTTCGCCGCGACAAGGCCGTCGATGGGAGAACGGATCGCGGTTTCTTTTAAAAGGATCTCGGTAGACTTTACGTTGTTTTCGGCCTGGGATATCCTCGATCGAGCCGACTCGAGCTCTGCGAGTTCTATCTTGGTGTTAATCCGTTTAAGGAGTTCCATCCTCTCTTTTTCCGAGGACGGAACCTTTAGTCCCTCGGCCGTTATGTCCTCGTCCCGATAACCTACCTGCTGGATTTCGAGGTCGGATTTTGTCAACTGATATGCCGTAAACGCTGTGGTGTGCTGTGTGCGGAGATTATTAAGCTCGCTTTCGCTCAGTCCTCCGGCTTCATACAAAACGGTTTTGTTTTTCAGGATTCGGTCCATATTTCGATAGCCGGCCAGCTTGTCGTTGAGTTCCGCGGCGGCCTTCTGTATCGCCTTTTGCTTTATCTCGATTCCCTTAAGGGCGTTTTCGTATCTCGCCCTGGCGAGATCGTAAGCACGATGGGCTATTTCGAGTTCGGACCTCTGCTGGTTTAGCGTAATTTCCAACGGCAGGCGCTCTATCTCGGCGATGAGCTGTCCATTCCGTACCCTGTCGCCCTCGTGAACATGTATGCGGCTCAGCCGGCCGGAGACCTTGGAGGAAACGCTTATCTTTTCGCGAAAGACTATCTGTCCGAGGAGGTCGATCTTTTCGGCGAATTCTCTACGATCCACGATGTATGTTTCTATGGCCGCGTCGGTCGTGCCGGCCTTGTCGCGGTCGAAAGGCCTGCCCGCGGCCCCGGAGTCCTTCTTGCCGGGAAAAAATAAAAAGAGGGCCGGTGCCGATATCGCTCCGAGCAGTATGAGGGCCAAGATCCGGGCGCGCCGCGTCCTGACGAGCCGTCCGAAAGGCATTTCATTACGGATTTTGGACATCGAGTGTCCCCCTGTACTTAGATAGTTTCAGAAAACCAAGGTCTACGCCCATCGCGAGCTCGAGGATGGAGGAATTGGTAAGATAGCGAACACGCGATTCGAGGCGTGCGATAGCGGCCTCTCCGCGCTCTATTTCCTTTTTCATGAGATCGTATCGCTTGGATTCGCCCATGTCGGCCTTAAGGCGCTCGATCTCGAGCTGTGAGTCGTACAGGGCGAGCTGTTTATCCGCGATGCCCATCATCTCCCAGGCGTTTTCGAGCGCCATGTACGATGAGAGCACCTCGATCGATACCTGCTGTCGCGTCGACCGGCGGTTCTCCCCGGAGGCGTCGACCTGTATGCCGCTTTCAACGATGGCGCGTTTGTAGTCCATGCCGTTGAGTATGTCGGCCTGGGCGCTTGTCGATCGGCTTCTGCTGTTGGCGTTCTCGTTTTCGCCCAGGCCGAGGCTCCCCGAGGCTGTGCTTCCCCAGAGGGCGCTCGTTACACGCAGGCTGAGGTTCCAGCCCTTTTCGCGGGGGATGAAACGCTCGCTCGAGCCGTCGGGGTCGGAGAGGGAATAGCCGGCTCCTATGGAGAAACGAGGTAGGAAATACAGCCTGTTTATGCGGTGGCTTTTGACGTTTATGGAGTGCTCGACTTCGGCGCTCTCGATCTCCTTCCTGTTTTTAACGGCGAGGGCCACGCATTCTTCGACGGGCGGGGCGCCGCCGGGACCATGCAGCGCAAAATCATTCTCGACGTCGCCGATGATCTCGATAGGCGTTCTCCAGTCGAGCCTTAGCTGTATCTTGAAGCGGTTTCGCGCGATCTCATAATTATCGACGGCCTTTTTAAGATTCAGCTCTATTTCCTTCACCTTTGCCTCTATCTCGAGGACGTTGAATCTCGTCGCCTCTCCAAGCTCAAGCTCCTTGCGGATAAGAGCGAGCTGAATTAAGCCGTGCTCGAGGGTTTTTCTGTGGATTTCGATGATGCCTTTAAGCTGTATTAGCTCGAGATAGGATTTAATGGTTTCAGCGATGAGCCTGTTAAGGGCGATACGGTAATCGTTACGCGCCAAAAGCGCCCGAAGCCTTGCGATGTCGTAGGCAAGCCCCTTGCGCCCGCCGTCGTATAGGTCCAGGCTCGCCTCGGCGCCAAGTTTGCGATAGCGGGAATCGGAATCGCGCATGGAGACCTCCCTGCTGTCGGAGTAGGAAAGGGAGAGCGTGGGGAAGTAATCGCGCAGGCGTTCGGCCAGACTGAGGTCGTAGATCCGGCGGCCCGCATGGATCGCCCTGAGCTCGGCATTGCCCGTTACGGCGATGCCGAGAGCGGATTCGAGGTCCAATCGCAGGCATTCGGCGGCGGAAGCCTTCTCTTCGGGTGCTCTCCTCCGGACGGTGTCGGACGGCTCGGCCGGGAAGGTGCGAGGCGCCAGGCCGCCATGAAAGCAGAGGATGATGGCAGCGAGAAGGATTATTTCGGCCCCTGTGCGCATTCGGCATATTCTCACGGCAATCGGGAGAGAATCGCGCCCGCGAGTTTTGCAGCGGTTTTTGCGCTTTTTGAGGGGTCGGCCAGCGAATCGCCGCATAGATATCTCACCTCACCCGCCATTTCGCCGGACCGGGCGTAGACGATCAGGCTGACCAGCGTGGTCGTTTTCGTGTCGGCATAGTCGTCGGAATGCGATTCGGAGAATGAGCCGAGGATTATCATGTCGGCTGAATGGCGCTCGCAGAGTGAGGCCAGGGCCTCGCGGTCCGGCGTGTTGAATGATAGAGCTCTCTTAGAGGGCTTCTTCGGTCCCATGGTGTCCGTATCATTCATGGAAGGGCCCTCCCGCGTTTCGGCGGCGAGGCCTTCGAGGAGTTCGGAACGGAAGCCGCGCCTGAAGAACTCGTATCGAAGCGATTCCCTTAGATTGGCCGCCGCGTAAGGAAGATAGGCCAGGGACCGGCTTTCGATTGGCCCGACGAGAATTAGCTCCGGCCTATTTTTAAAGGCGTCCTGTCTGAAATGTAGCTCTATGGAGGCGCAGGACATTATCGGAAGCAGGCTTGCCGCAAGGAGCGCTCGTTTCATTCGGCCATCTCCTTTCTTAGTGAGATCAGGCGGGTATCGCTATGCCCGCCCGTACGGGCGAACGCGATGGCCCGGTCGAGTTCGGAAAGCGCCTTGTCCTTGAGGCCAAGACGGTGATAGAGGACCCCGAGGTTCGCCCTCGCGTCGATGAGCGATTCCTCCTCCGAGAGAATCGCCCGATACTCATGAAGGGCCTCGTGGTATTTATGGTTCTTTTCGTAGAGGAGCCCCAGGAGCGAGCGGGCCGGAATGTGATGGGTGTCGAGCTCGATTATCCGTAAGAGGAGCGCAATGGCCTCGCTGTCGGCGGATTTTTCGCCTGGACGCACGACCGCTATGCGGGCCTTCCAGTAGAGAGCGCCGACGTGGTTGGCGTCCTTTTTGAGTATGAGTTCGATCTCTCGAAGGGCGGATTCGAAATTCTTTTCATAATAATTCACCTTGGCCAGCATAAGGCGGGCGTTGTGGAGCGAGGCGTCGAATCCTATGGCCTCGCTAAAGTGTTTGTGAGCGGCCTTTAGATCTTTTTGGGCAAAGGCCTCTTTGCCGGAGATATAGCACCGCAGCGCCTTTTCGGAGTCCCCGGAGCACGAAAGGGAAAGCAATAGGCATTGGATGCAGCAAGCGGCGATAAAACGATATCCGGGCATTCGCTTTAGGGTCCAGTTTTTAAAATGCTTCTATCCGTCGGAAGTATCCGCGCTGCCTGTGCGCGAATATTTCAACGGATGTCCGTCCATTGGGGCCGGCAAAATTAATACGTTTGAGGAATGGATAAAGTTAAAAGATTTTTGCGGGATTAAATTTTTTCTTCGAATGGGACTCATTCATTGAATTGTATTCAGCAAGTTGTTTTCCATAAACGGCGGTATTATCGGTTTTCATTATAAGGAAAACAGTGGCCACTCCCCACGCATAGAGAGAGAAAGCCCGAATGAAAAACATGAATTGGGAAAATTTTTATAGGGTTATATGAGATTCGGATTGACATATTTTCATTTCGGGCTTGAATGGAATCATATACGACGCGCCCTCCGATTACAAAAAAAGATATATCATGCCGTTACCGCTTATTTTTGGAGGGCGTTATGCGCGCAAAACGTGTCGTGTTTATGGCTTTCGTTATCTCTCTGATCCCGTACCTCGTCGGCTGCGAGACATCCAGGGCGCTGGTAAAAGACGTAAATGTGCGGAACGATTCCATGGAGATCGCGATAGAATCTATATGCGATGGTCCCGATCGCATACAACAGGCCAAGGGTTATCTGGCCCCGAAATCGGGAGATCATTTTATCTGGCTCAGAACGAAGATAAAGAACACTTCGGCGCGGCCGCTTCATTATGAATTGTATGATATCGTCTTAAAGAATGAAAACTCCAAGGGAGCGCCGGTTTTTATTGAAGTGGGCAATTTTTTCAATTTTGCCAGCCCGTCTCAGCGGCACAATCCCCTCATAAAACCACAGGAAGTAATAGATAGGACCATAGTTTACGCCTTCCCGGAGGGCGAGCTGCCGTCAAGCCTCCTTTTCCCGAATGTCGGTGAAATGAGTATTGTCGTGAAGGAAAAAGCGGAGTGAGGCCATTCCGTGGACCTGCCCCTTGCGCTATCTCCGCCGCATGCCGGACTTTTAAAAGACCGGTATTTGTAATTGGATCATTGAATCATGATGAGCGAAGAGGTTCGGCGGGTTTATCGATTACAAGGAAGTAATTGTAAACAGTGAGTTGGAATTTTTACGTGGCAATTTGAAAAGCGGTTAAATGAATGTATAGCGTATTATCGATGATTTTTCTCTTCCTGTTTCTCGCCCCACTGGCCGGGCTGGCGTCGCCCGGTGAGCTGGGCCGCGCGGGCTGGGAGGCGGAGGAGCTTCGGCGAATTCACGGGGAGCGCCTTGTGGACTGCGTGATGCACGTGTCGAGCGGGATGTTGCTAATCGACGCTCGCTCGGACGAGGAGAGCATCGCCAGGGTGCGGGCGATAAGGCTCGAGGCCCGCATGGAGCTCGAATCCGGGAGGGTTGCCGGCGCCGCGGCGGACATTCTGCGCGGGCGACTCGCGCGGGTCATGGAGTTGGATTTCATACGCTCGACGGAGTCCGAAGCTGAGCTCTGCCGGGCGGAGGCGTTCGTAAGGGGACGCGCGCCCGTTTCCGCCGGGCTGTGTGACCGGGAGAAGTCGCCCGGCGCGCGGCTGGCTTCGAATGCGCCGGGAGCCCTGTCTCCTGGGAGCGGTTCTCCGGCGCGACGCACGGATTCCAGGCATGCGTCTTCAACGCATCCCCCGCGCGTATGCGCCACGAATATCAATTCGCGTGAGTTTCGGTTTGACGGCGCCAAGGTCGATTACTGGCGCTTGTTCCTGTACCGATGGGAGGACCTTCCGTGGTTTCGTGAGGCGTGTATAAGCTTCCCGCCCTTTGCGCGAGCGTTCGCCCGCGCGTGCGTATCCATCATCCCCGAAATCCTTAAAAAGCCTTTTAATCATCGTGCCGCACAAATACCGGAAATTATAATGGATGAGGCGTTCTTTTGTCCGAAGGGCAGAAGGCGCTCCCCGCGCACACGGTTTCCGTCCACAGCAATAAACAGAAGCGACATGCCTTCATTACATCGCGCGCCCCTCAGCCCGACTATCCGCGAGGTGCCCGTATGAAGCGCAGGCGTTTATCCGCACACTTGGGCGCGGCATCGATCTTTCTTCTGGCCGCGGCGTTCGTTCTGTTGCCCTTATCCACCGAGCCGGGCGTTTCCCAGGTTCGTTTCCGAACGCACGAGGACGACCGGCCGCGCCTCGAGCGCTACCTGGGCGAGGCGAAGGACGCGTCGACGCGCGAGGAGTTCGAGCGGATCGTCGATTCGGGGAGGGAGACGCTCGCGGCGGCGTGGGAGCGCGAGGCCGACGCGGCGGTCGCACGAGCGCTTAAGGAAGCGGCCGACGAGGAAGGACTCGCTGCCAGGCTTTCGCGCGAGCGGGCGGCCGCCTTCGAGGAGTGGGAGCGCGGCATGGGCGCTGAGATAGCGAGGGCGACCGGCTCGTTTATGGCGGCCCGGCAGGGGCTTTTGTACGCGGACTTCGACAGGGAGGAGCTTCGGAGGCTACTGAAGAGAGCCGAAGGGGCGCACGATCCGGGCGCGTGGGACGAGCTGGTTGACGATGGCGGCGCGGCGATATCGGCGGATTGGGAGAGGGCGTTAGAGGAGGGGTTCGATCGCGCGCGCCTTGGCGGAGCTATGCTCGAGGGCGCGGCGCGTGAGGAGTTCGAGCGCGAAATTGGCCGTCTGGAGAGGGAAATACGCGCCCGGTTCGATCTGGAGCGAGGAGGGCTTGTGTACCATGCGAGGAACGCCTTTATAAGCGACCGGTATCTGGACACCCATTCGCTGAGGCGCGCAAGCGAGGAGGCGAGCGCGGAGGCGATAGCGACGAGGATAGTGCGCGAGACGGAGGAGGCGCTTCGAGCGGACGAGGAGGCCATATCGCAAAAGCCGAATGGGGTGCTTCCGGGGGAAGGGCGTATCGACCTGTCCTCACTCGGGGAGAACTGGCGCTCGGAGTTGGAGAGGCTTTTGGAGCGGGGGCTAGAGCGCTGGAGGGCGGCGCAGGAGGAGCTTTTCCGCTCCATGCTCGCGTGGAAGAACTCGGCCGAGGAGGCCTATGATGCCGGAAACGCGAAATGGGCCAGGGCCTATGACGAGATCTATCTCGCAAGGGAGGCGTGGCACAGGTCCCTGGCTGCCGAGATAGATGAGGGCCTTTCGCGCTGGGCCAGGGAGGAGGACTCGCTTACAGGCAACATCGAGACGGCGCGTTCCAACTTCAGGGAGTACATGGAAACCCTTAAAGACCAGTGGGACGACCACTCGTCCGGGCTTGTCGGTATGGCCTCTTCGGGGGCGAGGGTTTATGGAGAAGCCGTGGAAAACGTTGCCTGGCTCGAGGCCATGTGCGAGAGGTACTTCGGCGTGCCTGCGGTAAGGGAATACGGCGAGTCGGTAAAGAAGGCGATAAACGCGGCGACGGACGGCAGGATAGACGCGGCGCTCGCTCCGTACGAGGCCTGGATGGGCGACGCGGCGAAGGTGACGCTTTCCTTTCTGGATTCGTCAATGGACTCTGGAGGAGCATACAGCGAGCGCTACCGGGTGAGGATCGTGTGGGGTTTGTCGGGCTGGTTTAGCTGGACTATCGACGACTTCATCTGGACGAACACGGTGACGGAGGAGAGCGAGGCCTTTTTAAAACCCGCTTATTATCATTATTATACGGAATTGACGAGATGGCGGGAGATCCGCGATACCTTCGCGGATACGGTCAAGGAGGCCGAGCGCTACATGCACGAGAGGAATATGTCCGGCTGGGGCGAATATGGCCCCGGTTTTCTCGTGAATTACAAGGGTGAATATGAGCCCAATCCGGACTGGGAGAACGATCCGTATCTGATGACCGGTGCGGAGCGGGAGTACGCGCTTGCCGAAAGGGAGCTTCTATACTGGCGCGGACGGCTGGCGATCGCCGAGGCGGTTAAGGCCTATGCGGCAGGCGAGCGCGGAGACGCTGAGGCGACGATCGCAGCGAAGGACGAAGCGCGCTCGGCCCTTGAGGGCGCGAAGGCGGCCTACGAGGAGGAGCTTGCGGGCATAGCCGGCATCGTCGCGCGGCTTAAGTCCATTCAGGGTGCACGGCCCCTGGACGACAACGAGGCGGCGTGGGAGGAGTACCGTAACAGCATTGAATACCTTTCAAGAGGACTTTCCAATGCGAGCGCCGAGATGGAGAAAAAGCGCGAAACCCTGCTCGCGTTCCAGCGGGCGCTTATCGTTATGGAGAACGGCGAGGGAGCGGACTTCGTGGCCAGGGAGCTTCGGGAGATCGAGGAGAACCTGGGCAGGGTCGAGAAGGAGCTTTCCGAGAAGCGCTTCGAGTACTATATGAAGGCGTTCGAGGCCGAGCGGCTCGAGCGTTTGTCGGACTACGCCTCGTTGTACGCCGAGGCCCTGTATGGACGGGAGGAGTCGAAGAGGAGCCTTGGGGCCTTCGAGGAGATCGTCGATGGCGAGGAGACGGACGAAAGCCTCTCGGCCTGGGTTATTGCGCTTGAAAGTCAAAGGGATGCGGTGTGGGGAGCAGCCGCCGGCGAAATATACGCCGCCCTTGCCGCCCATAAAGCGGCATGGGAGGAGGCTTCGGCTGATGGAAAGGCGGCCGCGCGCAAGGCGCTTTCGCTCTTTCTGCGCGGCGAGTATGCGCGGCTGAGGGCCGAGTATGAAAGGCGCGACGGCATATTCGCGCTGCTTCGAAACACGGACACGAATGTCAAGGATTATCTTGGGGCGGGCCTTGGGCGCGACGCTGAGGCGTATGAAAGAACGGCGGAATTGAACCAGGGCGTTTTCGAGCTCATAGCCGAATGCGCGGAGGAACTTGGAGAGGAGGAGGGCTTCGAGCGCCTCACAGGGCTTCTTAATGGAAAACTAGAGGCGGCGCCTTATACCTATAAAGGAGATAACCGGGCCCATACGCTGGCCCATGCCGCCCTTGATTGGGTTAGGGCCGAGCTGGAGGGTGCGGGCAAGAGGGGCATTGCGGATCGCGTTCGGCGCGAAAAGGAGACGGCCGCTTTTATCCGGGAGATGTATGAGGGCTTTGAGGGCTTCGATCCGGGTTCGCTTCTCGCCCTGGCGGACGATGGCGACGAGCCGGCGCGCTCGGTGCTCAGGGAGTATTTTCGCCCCGGAAGCGGAATGGCGGCCCTTGAATTTATACAGGCTGCGGACCCGTCGATCGCAATTGTGGAAGATGTTCGCCGCTCGATATTCGAATACGCCTCGAAGAACGCTCAGACTCTTCCATGGAACGAATCGGTTACGACCGGCCGCGATTTTTCGGCCGGGATGCTGGATTACATCAATTCGAGGCTCGGCTGGCGTTTCGTTTTGAGCGAGGAGGGCCTCGACGAGCTCGACCCGGAAGAGCTCTCGCTGGTCGCGGAGGCGCTTTCGGAGTACATGGCCGAGGGCACAAGGGAGCTCGGTGCGCTTCCGGACGCGCTCGGTGAGATAATCCGCACGGTGCTCGCCGCGCGCGATAGGCTCGACGAATACCTGTACCTCGCCCAGCACAGGGACGAGGAGGACCCAGAGGCCCTGTTGGAGGCCGCGACGAGGGAGAACGGCGTAGCCTCGGCGGTCCTGGAATTCGTCGAAGGCATCGGCGAGCGCCTTGCCGGGGACGCGGCGGGAGGACTATTTGCGTACATTGTAAAGGCCTATCGTTCACTGGACGAGGGCGTAAGGGCATATCTTGTTGAAAACGGGGACGAAGCCCTTAAAGCGCTTTCGGACACGGCGGTCTATCTGGCTGGCCTTGAGTTCGCTATGGAGAAGGCTGCGCTGGGCGCCGAGTTCCTAACAATGGACGGTTCGGTGACGGTCGCGCGGTTCGTGGAGGCCAGAGGCGCGTCGTACGGCGAGGACGAGCGAAAAGAGCTTGCGGCGTACATTGAGGCCCTGCGAGAAAAACGGCTGTACGACGAAATGGGACTCGAGACGGCTCTTATGGAGTACCTGGAGGGCCGCGCGCTTTCGGGGGCCGCTTACGATGAGCTTAAACGCTATGCCCTGATAGACCGTTATCTGCGATTTGCCTCGGGCGGGTTTTCGGAATGCGAAGAGCCGCTATTCGAGAGGTATGCGCGCTACCGGGACTTCGAAAAGCTGCTTCGTTCAAATGGCCCTCTTGATGGCGAAGGCGAGGCCGGGTACGCCGAGCGCATGGCCTCCGAGTTCGCCGCGGCGCATCCGGCGGGGGAGGGGGAGTCGTACCTTGACTTTGCAAGGGAATTTCTCGGCGGAAGGACGAGCTCATTCGTCCATCTGCCGGAAGAGGTGCGGTACTACGTGGCGGCCGGCGATTATTACGAAGGAGCGTTTGTGGACGGCGTATTCGTTAGAGGCGCCGAAGAGCTGGATTCATACATAGGGGCGCGATACGGTTCGTTGGGCCTCGATGAATCGGTTCGCGGGATGCTCGCGGCGTATGTAGAGGGCATAGGCGGGATAGACACCTGGTATGGCCAGGAGGCGGAAGCGTATATGTCGTCCCTTTCCCAGCAGGCCTGCGGAGCTTTCAGGCGATATCTTTACGCGGCCATTCCATCCCGCGACCTTTCGGTGTTGCGCCCGGGTTTTTCGGAGGGCGTTTACGGACTGGAGAGGTCGATAGAGGCGGACCTGGCGTTTCTGGGCGGCATGGCCGACGAGGCGATAGGCCGGCTTGCCGGGAGATTCGAGGAGGCCTACCAGGCCGCCGGCCGCGCGGCAGCGAACGCTAAACGGGCCGAATCGTTTGCGGCCTCCCTTGTGGAGCTTGAGGAATGCCCGGGGCAATTCGAAAGCTACAGAAACTACATGATAAACGCGACCGGCGAGGACGGGAAACCGGCGATATCCGTGGAGACCATAGATGAAAAGGGGGTTGTGGACGGACGCGACCCCGAGACGGGAGTCGTAAACGTGTACAGGTATGTACCGGCGGAAAATGGCCCCAATGGGAGGAGCATGCTTGGAAGCCTGATCGTTGAGGAGTCGAACAATCTGGCGGGGCTCCTTAAAACGCTCTTTGAGGTTGGTAAAAAAGGGGCGATTCCTCCGGAGGGGGAAGGCGTTTTCTCGATCGCCCGGTTTATAGAAAGGGCCGCCGGGTTGTACCATACCGGGGCAAAATATGAACTCGATTCCGACGGGCTCTATTCCTTTAGCGGAAAGCTTTCCGAGCTAATGTCGGAAGTGGATACTTACACGCTCGCTCATGGCGCAGGGTCGCTTTTCGCCCTTTCAAATGAGTTGTCATCGAAGCAGTACGGCCTCGAGGAGTATAAGAAGAGGATTGTGGACCGCGGCGGCACCTACTTGTTAATGGGAGGCGATGCGGACGGCCTGCGCGCCGAGATGAAGGCCGCCTCGGACGCGCATGAGGAGGCGCGGAAGAATTATCAGTCTATAAAAACGGCCCTCGACGAACGGCAGGCTGCCTATGAGGCGGTCAACTCCGAATATATCGCCGCTATGAACGCCACCGCCGC
>MVZN01000036.1 GCA_002069125.1 Spirochaetes bacterium ADurb.BinA120 | reverse complement strand
TTCGCGCGTATGTCAGGTTCGCGTCGAAAAAATCGCCGGTATACGCCACTCCCGCCTATACCCCTGCCAGGCTCGCCTCTCCGCGGCCGCCGTCCGATTTTTTACCGATTTTATCGATTATATACCCGTAATCGAAACCGGTAAAAATTTTAAGGCCTCTCAAACGCTTCCATACGCCCGAAAAATCGTGCGCCGACAGCTCGTTCCGGACATAGTACCCCCGGTCACCGACCGCCGAGTAACTTTTAAAGCCCCTCACGGTGTAAAAATCCCCGATATTGAGCTGCTCGGAGTTATACAGGGTATCCATGCCGTACTGCCCGCTCAGGTTGACGGAATATGCGAAGCCCTGCCTCAATATATAAAAAGGCCGGTTCCAGAATACATTCAGTTTATATTTTTCAAACTGCGCCCTCGGCATATCGGCCGACATCCCGGGCGCGTCTTTGCTCGCCTTGAAAAGCCGGGTTCCCCTGTCGTAGCAGGCCTCCCAGTAAAAATAGCCGCCGCCGAGGTATCCGTTATAGACAAGGCCGAACTCCGCTATGCTGAGCCTGTCGCTCTGTGCGTCGATTTTAATCTCCTGGATGAACGTCTCCTTTTCCTTCAGGTTGAGCGACATCCTGCCTTTAACCCTGTCCAGCTTCTTCCTCCAGAGCAGCCTGTCGATGGTAAAAACACCGCTGCCGTCGTTACCCGCCATCTTATACGGGGCACCGAGCCCCTGTATGTGCTGCATATACTCCGAGCGGCTGTACATGAGCGAAAACGTCCAGTACCCGAGGGGGAACTCCATGAACATCGTATAGCAGCGGGTGTATTTCTCGCGCGTATCGGTATCCAGCCCGTCGGTATACGTTAGAAGGCACAGATCGTTCACGCTTGCCAGGTTGTCCAGCCCCAGGGAGAGTTTCTTCCTGTATTCCCCGGTCGTCTTCTGCCCCAGGTTGTCGATCCCCGCTTCGAGGTGCACCGGATGCCCCGGCGCGTTATAGATGACGATGCCGGAGGCACCCAGCGCCGCGCCCGGCACGATTCTCATGGTGGCGTTATTGGACTCCAGCCTGTTCATCTTCTCGATCCCGTAATCGAGGTCGTTGATGTTGAGCGGCTTCCCTTCAAGAAACGGGAACGCGGAAAACACCTGCATCCTTCTCCGCGCGCCCTCTTTTTCCGGATGGATGTCCTCGATGTAACCGTTGATTATGGTCAGCACGAGCTTCCCGGATTTAAGGTTCTGCTCCAGGGGCACCTTGACACGCGCGGTTACGTATCCTTTCTCTATCAGGGTATTCGTTATCTTCCCCGCCAGGACGTTTATATCGTTATAGCTGATCTCTCTGCCTACAAACGGTCCGACGAGCCGATCCTTCTCTTTTTCGCCCAGCAATTCAGGATTCTGAACAACGATCTCCTCCACCATAAATCGGATTCCGCTTTCATCCACGGGAGCGGCACTCTCCTTCTCCTCTGCCTCTCGTTCCTCCTTTTCGATACGCTCCTTTTCCCGTAACCGCTGTTCCATTTCCTGCCGCTTCCTCTGTATTTCCCTGATGGCCTCATCGCTTTCGGGCAAAGCCGCCTTCAGAGCGACGGAAAACCCAATTACGACAATAAGAATCAAGAGGATCACAAGTCTCCACAAGAGGATGCCTCCACCGGCCATACGATAGAAGAGAGGCGCTACTGAACGTGTTTGGGCAATAAATGGTAGTTTTTTATCCGCGAGCGGATATCCGCTGGCGGACGGACTGGTCGTTCGCTTTGAAACGCGATTATTCATGACAGGCGTTCATTATATCTGAAGAGGCCTTCCATCCAAGCGACCCGGCTTTTCTCAGGTCCTCGCACGCTTCCTTGTTCATTTTCAGACGGAGCCGCGCCTTCCCCCTGCTGTAATATGCGGCCGCCTCCCGTGGCCGTAGATCGATCGCCCTTGTGTAATCGGATACCGCCTCGTCAAGCTCGCCATGCTTTTCCCTCACGGCCGCCCTTCGAATATACGCGAACGCGTCATCCGGTTCCAGTTCTATAACCCTGCCGAAGTCTTCCAGTGCTCCCTTGAAATCGCGCGCCTCGAACCTCACCGTGCCCCTGTTGTAATAAGCCTTCGTGTATCCTTTCTTCATGTCGATCGCAAGGCTGTAGTCGGCTATCGACTCGTTGTATCGCTCCAGCATGTGTTTGGCGTATCCCCTGCCGAAATACGCCTCGGCTGATCGCGGCTTCAGTCGTAACGCCTCGTTGAAGTCGTCGATGGCCCCGACGTACTCCTTCAGAGCGTTTTTCGCCTCACCGCGGCGCACGTACGCGTCGGCAAGCTTCGGATTCAACGCAATTGCCGCGTCGTAATCCGCTTCCGCTCCCCGGTAATCGCCAAGCAGATATCGAACCATACCCCTTTCGACGTAAAGCTCCGAATCGCGCGGGCTTTCCCGTATCGCTTTATCCAAATCCTTCAGCCTGTCGTGAAGATTTTTCGGTTTTTGCTCCTCGCCTTCTCGTTTTTCCCTTTTCTTATGAGCCGGTTTACGGACATCTTCTTTCTCTGATACTTTCCCCCCCTGCGTTTCCAGCGCTCCCTTCCCGGGTATGTCACCGGCATCCCTTCCTCCGCAGAAAGGACACACCAGCACAGTCGTCGTCAGCACGGCCGCGATGGCGGTCGTTACGGCGTAACTGTTTTTCATCCCCGGACCCCCTCCGGCTGGTATTTTATACGGCGGTTATCACTTAACCCGACAAATATCGCAAAAAGTCAATACTTATCTTTATGGTGCGTTATTTGCAGTATCAGGCGATAGAGTGCATACCCATGAAACCGCGGGATAGCCCGGATCATCTCAGGGAAGATAATTGAAATTTGGTAAATATTCAGCACATCCGGGTATATAAGGCCTGTTTTCAAAAAGCCCCTGAATTGCTTCAAAGACATTGACATCATTTTTTTTCACCGTTGAAATATATCCTCGGATTCTCGCGAAAAACATACTACCTTCAATGCTCCTGAAGCACCTGGAAATTTTCTGCTGCACTTTTACCATTCGCAAATCACGTTCGGCCTGATTGTTGTCAAATGGAATCGAAAAATCCCTCACGAAACCAAATATGCCTGGCTTATACAACCTCAGCCGTTCGAGGAAATTGCGTGGCTTCGCTTTTTTCTTCCTGCCGCGCCGTACCATACCATCATCCCTGTCCGGATTCTTGCGGAATCCTTTCTGGACTATCCGGTCATATCCATCCTCAAACATTCCTATGGTCTCTTTATTCAAACGTAAAGAACGCACCTCTGTTTTCTTTTTTGCATCAACTAACAAATTTATCATTTCCAGCGCCCAATTCTGTTTGAAATCTTCATGAATCCCGGTGAGTTCTATAAACGCGATCATCTTTAAAACATCGAATGCGATAGCCGAATCAAAAAACGCTCGTATTCAAAGAATAAAGAAAATGGCATGCGGATTCAGAAACAGGGAGCGATTTCGTATGGCCATTTTGTTTCATCTTGGTGGATTAGATATGATGCCGAAAATGGTGAAAGACCATGGTTAGACACACAATAGCCGTAAGCGCCTGAGATATCAACATGAAAGAACCTCTAATGCCCGAAGAGATAAAAGAGGTTATTTACTGTAGAACAGCCAAAAATAGTATTATGACTTATATCAGACTTGAATTTTCATTCGGCGCATCTGGTTTTCCTTTAAAGAGAATCAGAAGTGGCCCAAAAACTACAACTACACCGTTATAGATAGGATTCATGCTTACTTAGAACAAAAAATATAAAGACTGTATAATTGTACAATCTGAGATTCTGTTCCGTTAGTCGTAAATTAAAATATTAATCGGTTACCATCAGTAATTCAGCCGTGAACAGGTATAGCAAAAGTTAATCAAATTAAGGAGAAGAAGAACACCGGGGCGCGGATAAACCGCGCCCCGACGCTTGCCCTCTCTACGACGCGAACTTCTCCGAGTACATCTCTCGCAGCTTGTACTTCTGCACCTTTCCGCTGGCCGTCATAGGGAACGCGTTTACAAACTCCCAGTACCTGGGAACCTTGTGGCGCGCTATCCTGCCCTGGCAGAACTCTATAAACTCCTCGACCGTGGCGCTTACCCCTTCTTTGAGCTGAATGGCCGCAAGCACCTGCTCCCCGTACTTTTTGTCCGGAATGCCCACAACGTGCACATCGTTCACCTTCGGGTTGGTGTAGAGGAACTCCTCCAGCTCGCGCGGATAGATGTTCTCCCCGCCGCGGATAATCATGTCCTTAATGCGCCCGGTAACCTTGAAGTACCCGTTCTCGTCCACCTCGCCCAGGTCGCCGGTATGGAGCCAGCCGTCCGAATCCACGGCCTTGTCGGTCTCCTCCGGCATCTTGTAATAACCCTTCATGACGCAGTCGCTGCGGGTCACTATCTCGCCCTGCACGCCGGCCGAAACCTCCTCGCCGGTGTCGGGATTTACTATCCTCCCCTCTATGTCCGGAAGAAGCCTTCCCACGGTGGAAACGCGAAGCTCCACAGGGTCGTCGCGGCGGGTCATGGTCATAACGGGCGAGCACTCGGTCTGGCCGAAGGCTATTACGACCTCCGGACAGTGCATTCGAGTGCGCACCTGGTTCATTACCTCGATCGGGCAGGGGGCGCCGGCCATAATTCCGGTCCGAAGCGATTTCATGTCGTATTTGTCGAAATCCGGATGCGCAAGCATCGCTATGAACATGGTCGGCACGCCGTTTATGGCCGTGCACCTCTCCGAGTGTATGGCCTTAAGCGAGGCCCCGGGGTCGAAAGACTCCATCACCACCATCGTCGAGCCGTGATATACGCTGTTCAGCGTGCTCATTACGCATCCAAAGCAGTGGAAGAGCGGCACGTGGATGAGCAGGCTGTCCTTTTCCGTAAGGCCCATCACGTCGCCCACCATGCGGGAGTTATTTACGATATTGTAATGGGAAAGCAGCACGCCCTTCGGAAAACCCGTCGTCCCCGAGGTATACTGCATGTTGATCCCGTCGCGGCAATCGCACGAGTTCATGCGCTCCTCGAGCGCGGCGTCGGAGACGGCCTCTCCCATCTTCACCACCTCGTCGAAGTGGAACATCCCGGGAGTGGAGGCGCGTTCGCCGATATAGACGATATTCTTAAGCGTCGGTAGTTTTGCGGCGGATATCCTGCCCGGCGCCTCCGTAGCGAGCCCGGGCACGACCTCGTTCACCGTATCGAAGTAATTGGTGTCGCGGTACTTTTCCATAAGCACCAGCGTGGTCGAATCGGACTGGCGCAGGATGTACTCCAGTTCATGCGACTTGTAGTTGGTATTGACGGTAACGAGCACCGCGCCGATCATGCCAAGTCCGAACTGCATATGGACCCACTGGGGAAGGTTAGTGGTCCACACCGAAACATGGTCGCCCTTTCGCACGCCCAGCGCCATAAAGCCCTTGGCCACCGCGGCGCAAGAGGCCGCAAAATCGCGGTAGTTCTGGCTGATACCGAACTCCGGATACACCAGCGCCCGGTTGTCGGGATACTTCGAGGCCGTTTCCTTTAACAGCCCGCCGATGGTAATTTCCCTGAAATCCGACATGGTAAATCCTCCTGATGTTGTAAATAAAGACAGTGTTCCATTGCCAGCCTCGCCATTCAGGATCCCGGATGTCAGGGCCCGCCGCACTCTCCGGAAATCCCCGCCCCGTGTAAGAGGCGGGCGGCGCATCCCCGGGCATGCGGCGCGTCCATTTTTATATGTTTACGTCCCCTTTAAGCGTAACAACCGATAGCTCGCGATATCACCGTGCGCTGAATCTCGCTCGTGCCCTCGCCGATGGTAAGGAGCTTGTAATCGCGATAGAAGCGCTCGACGTTGTACTCGCGCATGAGCCCGTACCCGCCGTGCAGTTGGACCGCCTCGTCCACCACGCGCCCCATCACCTCCGAGCAATAGAGCTTGGCCATGGCCGCGTGCTTCGAGAAGGGCAGGCCGGCATCTTTAAGGCGGCAGGCCTTGTATAAAAGGTTACGGGCCGCCTCGATCTCGGTTGCCATATCCGCAAGCTTGAAGGCGTTCACCTGAAAAGTGGATATCGGCACGCCGAACTGTTTGCGCTGCTTCGAGTACTTAAGCGCGAGCTCGTACGCCCCCTGCGCGCCCCCAAGCCCCATGGCGGCGATGGCCAGCCTGCCGTTGTCGAGCGTGGAGAGCATCTGGTGGAACCCTCCCCCGCGCTTTCCGAGCAGGTTGGCCTCGGGCACGCGGCAGTCGTCGAAATAGAGCTCACCCGTGTCGGACGAACGCCACATCATCTTGCCCGTCATCTTCTTCGCCGTGAATCCCGGCGTGCCGTTGGGAACCAGAATGCACGAAACCTCCTTCTTCCCGTCCGGCCTCGTGCCGGTAATGGCCTGCACTGTGCATACCCCGGCCATTACGGATGTCGAATTTGTGATGAAGATCTTGCTCCCGTTGATGATCCACTCGCCGTTCTCCAGACGCGCGTTCGTCCGGCTGGCGCCCGCGTCCGAGCCCGCGTCCGGCTCGGTAAGCCCGAACGAGGCTAAAATGTCGCCCTTGCAGAGCCTCGGCAGCCACTCCCTTTTCTGCTCCTCGTTTCCGAAATAGTAGATGGGCCCGATCCCGAGCGAATTGGCCGCGGCCACCGTCGCCCCCTGCGAGCCGTCCACCCTGGATATCTCCTCCACCGCTATGCAGTAGGAGAGATAGTCCATGTGAGGCCCGCCGTATTCCTCCGACACCACTATGCCGAAGAGGCCCATGTTGGCCATCTTCCTCGTCAGATCGGTGGAAAAACTCTCAGTCTCGTCGAGAATCTGCGCCATGGGCGCTATCTCGTGCTCGGCAAACTCCCGGACGTTGTGCCTTAGCAGTTTCTGTTCCTCGGTCAGTCCGAAATCGTACATGACCTTCCTCCATGCCCCGTTTCTTTTTTTGTAATGTCCCGCCCGAATAAAGGCCCCCGGCGCGTGAGGGGACGAGGCCGTCCCCCGAGGCGCGCGCCCTGGGCCGTACCGGACGCCTAAAACGAGAAACCCTCCGGCAGATCCCCCTCCTTGGTCCCGGCCGGCACCCACGAAAGGTCGAGGATCGTGTAGGTAGGGCTCAGCCTCTTGAATATGGGCGCCACTCGCATCCCAATGGCCGGATCTCCAAGCGAGAGGTAGCTCATCAGGATCGTCACCACTCCATCGAACTCGATGTTTATGAATTTTATAGGCTTGTCGAGGATGTTGAAGGCCCCCGAGCGCTCGCACACCATAAAGGTGTGCACCTTCGCCGATTTTTTGGCGATATCGGTCATGTCGATGACTGTATTTTTCCTCAGACAATCGGGGCAGTGGATTCGAAACGGCTGGTATACGGAGCCCTTGTATTTGCATTTTGGGTTATCGCATCGAGTTGCCAACAGCTTTCCCTGAGAGAGACCCTCGAAGAAGGGCGCCTCTCCGCCATAGGAGTGGATGTAGGTCATATCGCGCGGGTTGGTGACGCCGAGGAGCTTCCATCCGTTTTCGGCGTCGCGGATCGGCGTGTTGGGCGTCATGTGATGAAAGTCGCCCTTTATCTTGTACTGGTTGTTTTTAACGAAAACCTGTCCGAACATGCTCATGGTTTATTCTCCTCTCAGGCGTCTTTCTTTAAAAGATGATCGGGATCCATAAGGATCGTCGCCGTTACGTGCGAACCGACGCCGGCGTGGCTGATCGCCAGAGCGCGCTTTGCGCCCTTTACCTGCAGGTCGGTCCAATCGGCCGGCTTCCGGCGGTTGAACTCCTTCCAGCGTTTTTCGTCGCCGTGCATCTCGGCCCAGCGCTCCCAGAGGTGGCAGGCGATCTCGAAGGTCTGCATTATCCCGGTCGCGCCGACGGCGTGCATGCATCCTATAAGCCCGCCCGAGAGATTGGAGGGCAGCTTGCCGGGTTTGCCGGTATGCGGATTGGTGTGATAGCAGTCGCCGGATTCAACGTAGGCGCGCCCCTCGCCGTACGGCCGGATGCCGATGTCCTCGTAGGTCTGCACGTCGCTAATTGTGAAGGCGTCGTGGAGCTCTATGACGTCCAGGTCCTCTGTCGGATCGTTTATTCCGGTCATCCTGTAGCCGTACCATGCGGCCATGCGCGCGCCGAGGAACCCGGTAAAGCCCGGATACCGGTCGCCGCCCGGAAAGCGCTTGCCCAGGTCCTTGTATTGTTCGGCGGTTTCGTTCGGAAGCAGGGGGATCTCCATATCGCGCCGGTCCGCGGGACGAAGGGTGTGCGACCCCGCCGCCACCCAGATGCGGAGAGGTTTGTTCTTCGAATTTTTGGTTAGCTTTATCGCGGTCGGCTCGTCGCATATTATCGCGCAGGCGGCCCCCACGCTCATAAGGCAGGCATCGAGGGCTCGAAGCGGATAGGCCACAACCGGGGACTTAAGCACGTCTTCAACTGTAATCTTCATGGGACCCTGGGCGAAAGGATTGAAACGAGCGTATCCGCGATGCTTCACGGCGATTTCGGCGAGCGTGCGGCGAAAGGACTCCTCCTCCTTTCCGAAAACCTTCCAGTATTTCTGGGCCATGACCGCGTAGTATCCGGTATAGATATGGCCCAAAGGCGACTCCCAGTCCTTGTCCGCTGCGCAGGAGATGAGGAAGTTGCCCTCGTCGGTGGGCACCTCGTCCATGCGCTCCCATCCCATGGCCAGGGCGCAGTCCGAATACCCGGAGGCGACGGCCTTCACCGCCTCCCACAGGGTGGACCCTCCTGTTGCGCCGCCGGTCTTCACGCCTATGTTCCCAAGCGGGTCAAGCCCCAGGCGGTCGTGGATTACGGCCTCCCCTAAAAGCTGGTCTCCGAAGTGGTCGGCGAAATGGCCGTAATAGCAGGTATGAATGTACTCCTTGAGCTCCGCCGGCTCCATGGCCAGCATGTCGGCCGCCATGGTTAGGGCGTCGATGCACAGCTCCTCCGTCCGCTTGTCAGGAAAGGCCCGGTCGAACTTCGACTGCCCGGCCGTTACCAGGTACACCGGACGCATGAGCTTTGGAACCTTTAGCTGCTGTTCGCTGAATTTGATCATACGTACATCCCCTCATTATTTATAGTTTAGATGCGCCCGCTTCGAGGCCGGCGCGCATCGTCCCGGACACCTTCCGCAGGGCCGCGCCCTTCAACTAACTTTACAGAGTCCCTACCCACAAAACGGCGGCCCTTCCCCTGGAGCGCCCGGTAATCGACTGTTTTTCGGGCACCGACCAGAAATGCACCGCGTCGCCCTCCGAGAGCGTTATCCTCTCGTCGCCGTGCACCAGCTCCACCGAACCCCTCAGCACGCAGAGCACCTCCTGGCTGTTTCTGATGTTCCTGCGCGCCGGAATGCTTCGGTCTTTTTCGATCAACAGGACCGAGCTGTCGATATCGCGCCGGTTCTCCGGAGGGAAGAAGCGCCTGGTAATGAAACCCGAAGCGGGGATGTCCGCATCGTCCCAGTCGTCCCGCCGCACCACCACCAGCTTCTCCTGCTTGCGCGCCTGGTTCAAAAGATCGCCCGCCTCCATGCCAATCGCGCCGCAGATGTTTACCAGAGTATCGACCGAGGGCGAGTTTACGTCGTTCTCGATCTGGCTTAAAAAACCCTCGGAGATCCCCGCCTTCTCGGCGACAACCTTGAGCGTGAGCTTGCGCTCCTTCCTCTTCTGTCTTAACAGCGCGCCTAAATTCATGTCGCAGGGGCCATCCGCTGAATATTTGCTAATAGTAAATATATACCATAAGTAAACATTAACGAAATATGTCAACGAATTAATAAAATTGGTGTTTATAACGCCAATCGCCTCCATTCCGTAGAAAACCGGCTTTCACACCGGAGGAGGGCGCCAAATTCATTGGAGGTGGGATTAAATGAGAAAAGACACTGGGGCTTGTTCGTTTTTTTGGGCTCCGGGCCAAAAGCCGGCCCGGGTGTTGCCTAAATAGCTGCAGTGATGCTCGGCGGGGAAACCGGGCCGTAAGCCGCCGCGCCAAAGCGGCCTAAAGCCCGAGGCCGTGGAAATACCCAACGGAGCCATTTAGTGAAGCGCGAAGTGAGGGCCCGAAGGGTTGGCCTGCAGTGTGCTCAGCCCGTATATACTACGGCCAGCACCTGGGCCTGGCCGCCGCCGGAGCTCTTGAGGGAATGAGGGACCGATGAAAGATAGTAGATGCTGTCCCCCTCGCGAAGTATCTCCTCCTTCTTGCCCAGAAGAATAGCGATTTCACCCTCCAGCACGTACAGGAATTCCTCCCCCTCGTGGCTGGAAAGTCCGTCCGCCGCCCCGCCGGCCGGTAGCGTTACGATGAAGGACTCCATGTGGCGCGACACCACCCCTGTCGAAAGGGACTGGTAGAGGTAATTCGGGTTCTCCCTCGAGCCCGAGGGAGTCCTTCGTGTGTCGCGGCGGTCCTCCCTGCGGATGACCGAATAGCTGAAGCCCGATTCCTCGTCCAGAATTATGCCAGTCGCCACGCGCAGCGCCTTCGAGAGGCGGATGATGGTGCCCAGGTCGGGGAACACCTTAACGTTCTCTATTTCACGAAGCCTGCGCTCATCCACCCCCGCAAGCCTTGCGAGCTTTTCGAGCGAAATCCCCTGCATCTCCCTTATTCTCTTCAGGCGCTCGCCGATAAAGGTTTTCTCCTCGGCCTTTTCCTGCTGGCTGTAGTATCCGGTGAGGTCGTCGAGGTAATTCTGGTAATCTTCGCTTTTTACCTGCGTTCTCATGGGGCCACCTCTCTCGTTCGCCGGGCCGGCCCACAGGGACCCGGCCACGGTATGTCAACAGATTATCAGAGACGTCGGCCGCCCGTCAACCGTAAAACGCCGGGCCGTGGGAACTCATGCCCCGTAAAGCACAGCGAGGATGACCGAGCGGTCGTCGCAGAGGTTTTCGATACGATGGGGAATGGACGAACGGTAATAGATGCTGTCGCCCTCTCGGAGCACCTCCACCCTGTCGTCGAGGACTATTCGGACCGAGCCCTTTTGCACCATTATGAACTCCTCTCCGCGATGGCTTGCGAAACGCCGCGTCTCGCCGGGGCCCTTTAGCGTTATGAGAAAGGAGCGCATACGCTTCTTCTCGGCGCTTCCGGCGAGAGTCATGTACTCGTATTCGGGATGCAAAAGCGCGGTGGCGGTTGGCCGCTCAGCCTTTCTCATATCGGCCCTGCGCACCACGGTGTACTCCCCGGACGCCCCCGGTCGCTCGTCGCCGGCCAGAGCGCTCGACAGCTCGGAATAGAAGCTTTCGTACTCCGGATTGGGCTCGGGAGCGAGGGAATCGTAAGGGGCCCGTCCCGATGCGACGGCCATGCCGGATAGCTTTTTGCCTTTCATTGGGTGCTCTCCACGTGCGCTTTCGGCCGGCATGCCGGCCCCTTCACAGTGGGCCGCCCCGGGCGGCCTGTAAAAAAGTGTACCTCGGCTGCCGAAGCGTTCAATTTATTTGGGTAAAAACGCGCCCGAGTCTATACCCGCGCGCGGTATTCCTCCTTCTTTTTAAGCCCCTGGCGCTCGAAGTATGGCCATAACCAGGCGACAATGCGTGGGAATGCCATTAAAAGCTTGGACATAAAACCGTCGAAGGAGGGCACGCACATCTCCGGTTTCTTTTTCGCGATCGCCCTGTACACCGCCCGGGCCACAGCGGCCGGGCTCTGCGGAGGCGCCCGGAAGGTCAGCGGCGAGCCGCCGTGTTCGGCCTCGAATTTCAGCATGGGCGTATCGACCGAATCGGGAAACACCGTGGCGACGTGGATGTTGTGCCGTTTGAGCTCTATGTGAAGAGTGAGCCCCAATCCGCGCAGGGCGAACTTGGTGGCCGTGTAAATGGAGCTGTAAGTCTCGGGCACTATCCCCGCAAGCGACGAAATGGTCACCATGCTTCCCCCGCCGCGTTTCTTTAGATACGGCACCGCCTCCATCATGCAGTTGATCGGCCCCATGAGGTTAACCGCCACCTGGCGTTCGATCTCGGCGCGCTTTACGTCCTCGAAGAGGTTGGGCACGATGATTCCCGCGTTGTTCACAAGAACGTCCACTCCGCCGAAACGCTTTATCGCCTGCCGAAAAAGCTCCTTCACCTCCACGGGCTTTGTGATGTCGCACTTTACGGCCAGTGCCCCCTTGCCGTACGGCCTCGCCGCCTCCTCCAGCTTTTTTTTATCAATATCCGCAAGCACCAGAAGCATCCCCTTCGACTGGAGGAGCGAGGCGATCTCCCGGCCTATTCCGCCCGCCGCCCCTGTAATTACCGCCACCCGGCCATTCATTTTCTCACCCCCTGCTTGCGCACCTTCCTTATCGCGCTGTCCATAACCGCCTCGACCAGCCATGGGCACAGGCGCTTCATCAAATACGTAAATTTCCCTTCGAGTCCGGGGATGATGATAAACTTCCTCTTCAGCGCGTCTCTAAGCATTACTCTGGCCACATATTCCGGCTGGTACAGCCCGGCGTTCCCCGAAATGGCCTTCGTCTCGGCCGGCTTGGTCTTTTCCTCCTCGTGGAGCTGCGGCGTGTCGGTATCCGGGGGGCACAGCACCGAAACATTTACGCCGTTTGGCTTCAGCTCGCCCCTCAGGCTCTCGGAAAAACCGATAAGGCCGAACTTCGCAGCGCTGTACGCTGTGTACCCGTAAACTCCTACAAGGCCCGCTATGGACGAGATGTTCACTATGTGCCCCGCGCCCCTGACCTTCATTACCGGCACCAGCGCCTCGCAGGTGTTCCACACGCCGTACAGGTCTATCCGCATCTCCTCGTCGAACTTCTCGAAGGAGGTTTTCTCGAAATCGTTGCAGTACGCCACCCCGGCGCTGTTTACCAGCATGTCGGGCGGGCCGAACTCACCGACCGCCTTGTTCATGGCCTTCTTTACGGCCCGATTGTCCGAAACATCGAGCGACACCGCCCAAAAGCGCTGCGCCGCCGATTTCTTTGCCGATTCGATTTTGCCAAGCGCGTTTTTGAGCTTTTCCTTGTTCCGCGCGAAAATCGCCACGTTCGCTCCGTACGACGAAAGAAGGACCGAGGCCGCAAGCCCTATCCCGCTTGACCCTCCGGTGACGTAGACCGTTTTCCCCTGATAATATTTCATGAAAGACGCTCCGTATGGTATTGATGTCCGAAAATCCAATCCCCTGGAAGCCGCATGGGCGCATGGGCCGAAAGGTCCCGGGCGCGATGTGACATCTCCATTTATAACAGTCAGTTATGGAAAACTGGACAAAAATCAACATAAAAACGTCCGTTCCATATAATTATTGACGCCCCAGACGGGCCGCTGGATAATGCGATAAGTGTCGGCAACGGGGGTGCGCTCGGATGAGAAAGGCTGCTGGCGGCATCGAGGATATAAAAGAGCTTTTTAAAGACGCGCCGTTCGAGGAGAAATCCCTCGTAGCATTCCAGATCAATTCCTACCTTAGAATCTGGCAGCGGACCGCCATAATCTCGCGCGAGAAGAACGGCCACGTCGTCTCCGAGATGGTCCCCATTAAGGCCTGTGAATTCGTGGAGCAACAGCTCTGTCTGGCGGCCGCGCTTCTCGAGCTTGGCGTGGAGAAGGGCGACACTGTAGCCATATATTCCCCCAATTCGGCGCGTTATGCCATCGAGCTCTTCGCCATCCTCTCCATCGGCGCCGTATTCGTCCCGGTATATCCCACCACCACCGAGGAGGAGGTGGACCTGCTGCTACGGCATTCCGAATCGCGCTTCGTGTTCGCGGGCGACCTCATGCAGTTCCAAAAGGCCTTCGCCATCCTGAACAGGGTCAAGTCTCCGCTAAAAAAACTCATGGTAAATTACCACGTAGATACCGGCAACCCCGGCGTAATCTCCTATGACGAGCTGATAAGGCTCGGCCGGCGTTCGGGGCGGATCGTCCAGGCGGCCCAAATGCTGAGGGACGTCGCGCTGGACGACCTGGCCGCCCTAATCTACACCCCCGGCACAACCGGAATACCGAAGGGTGCTCTCCTCACGCACGGCAATTTCCTGGCGCAGCGAAGGCTCCTGGAGCTCTTCAATGTCACCGATAAAGACGTCCGGCTGGCCCACCTACCGTTCAGCCATGTCTTCGGCCTCTCGGCCGATCTTTTCTCCGCCATAGGAACAGGATCGCTACTTTGCATAATGCGCAGCTTCGAAACCGAAGAGGTCCTCGAATATATCCGCGAGGTCCGGCCCACCATCATCTGCTCGGTGCCGCGCATGTACGAGAAGATCTGCGTAAACATCGTGCAGGGACTTCAGCACTGCGGCAGGCTAAGGCGCTCGCTCGCCTCGCTTGCGATAAGGGTCGGGCGCAGCCACTACTTCGCCCGGATCTCCAAACGGAGGGTTCCGCTTTTACTAAGCCTTGCCAAAAGGGCGCTTTATCCGCAACTGCGCCGAATCCGCTCCTCGCTCGGGATGGGACGCATGCGCTTCCTCGTATCGGGCGGCGGGCCGCTTCCGCTGGAGGTGGCCTATTTCTTCGGGGGCATCGGTCTTCCCATAACGGAGGGTTACGGGCTCACCGAAACATCCCCCATCATCAACGTCAACCGGCCCGATCTCAACAAGCCCGGCACCGTAGGGCCGCCGCTGGAGGGCGTAACCGAAAAGATAAGCGACGAGGGCGAGATCCTCGTCAAGGGACCCACGGTTTTCAAGGGCTACTACAAGAACGAGGAGGAGGACGCGGTCGCCTTTACGAACGACGGATTCTTCCGCACCGGCGACATCGGCATCTTCGACGAGGACGGTTATCTCAGGATCACCGGCCGCATAAAGGACCTGCTTATCACCTCCTCCGGTAAAAACGTCGCTCCGCTTTACATCGAAAAAAAGTTCGAAAACGAGCCCTACATAAACTACATCTGCGTGATCGGCGACCGCCGAAAATACCTTACCGCCCTCATCGTACCCGATTTTGCGCGCCTCAGGCTCTACGCGCGCGAGCGCAACCTGAAATTCCAGGGCGACGAGGATCTGGTTGCCCACCCCGAGGTCTATGCCCTCTACAAGGAGCGCATCGGCGCTATAAACGAGACCCTGGCCCGCTACGAGCAGATCAAGAAATTCACCCTGCTTCCAAACGACTTCTCGGTTTCAGGCGGGGAGCTTTCCCCCACCTTCAAGTTCCGGCGCCACCATGTCCACGAAAAGTACCGGGACCTCATCGATACCATGTATCCGTCGAGCGACTCCATTCCCGACGAGCTTTAGGCCTCCGGACCCATTTCCATATTGACAAAATCCCGGCCGCGTGGCAGGCTCTCCATGCGACATAAACCGGTTCCTCGCGCGCCCGGCCATGAACATCGAACAGCTCATCGACTACCTGAAATCGCACGAAGACTTCACCAATCGGGTCTGCTCGTGGATACGGCAGGATCCTGTTCCGGCGTCGTACAGCCCGTTTCCGGACCATCTCGACGGGCGGATAGTGGGCGTCTACCGCGCCAGGGGCATCGAGCGGCTGTATTCGCATCAGCGCGAGGCCTGCGACGCGGTGCGCCGTGGCGAGGACATCGTAGTCGTCACGCCCACCTCCTCCGGGAAGACCCTCTGCTACAACCTCCCGGTCCTCGATTCCATGGCGCGAAACCCCGACGAGCGGGCCCTGTACGTCTTCCCCACCAAGGCGCTCTCGCAGGACCAGCTCTCGGAGCTGCATGAGGTCATTGCCGAAACCGGCCTCGAAATAAAGACCTACACCTTCGACGGCGACACGCCCAACTCGGCGCGGAAAGCCATCCGTGCGGCCGGAAACATCGTCATCACCAATCCCGACATGCTGCATTCGGGGATCCTTCCGCACCACGCCATATGGGTAAAGCTTTTCGAAAACCTACGCTACGTGGTGATCGACGAGATACATTCATACCGGGGCGTGTTCGGAAGCCACCTGGCGAACCTCTTGCGGCGCCTCCAGCGTATATGCCGCTTCTACGGCTCCAACCCGCGCTTTATCTGCTGCTCGGCCACCATAGCCAACCCGCGCGAACACGCAGAGGCCCTCATCGAGCGCCGCTTCAGGCTCATCGATAAAAGCGGAGCGCCCCGCGGCGAACGGCACTACATACTCTACAATCCGCCGGTGGTTAACGAACAGCTCGGAATCCGCGCCTCGGCCGTAAAGGAGGCCGCCAGGGTCGGCGCCCTCTTCCTCGGAAATAAAATCCCCACCATAATCTTCGCGCGGAGCCGCCTGCGCACCGAGATAATATCCACTTATCTCAGGGAACAGTGCGCCCCGATAAGGGACAGAATCGCCGCCTATCGCGGGGGCTATCTACCCAACGAGCGGCGCGCCATCGAGCGGGGCCTCCGCGAGGGAAGCCTCATGGGGGTGGTCTCCACAAACGCGCTCGAGCTTGGCATCGACATCGGCATGCTCGACGCCGCCATTACCGTTGGTTATCCCGGCTCCATCTCCTCGCTCCATCAGCAGCTCGGCCGCGCCGGGCGCCGGGGCAGGGCCTCGCTCGCCGTCATCATAGCGACCAGCTCGCCGCTCGACCAGTACATGGCGAACAACGCCGGGTTCCTGCTCGGATCGAACCCCGAGGCCGCCACCATAAACCCCGACAACCTGCTCATCCTGATGGACCATATAAAGTGCGCCGCGTTCGAGATTCCCTTCGAGGCCGGCGAGCGCTTCGCGCGCCACCTGGCCACAACGACCGAGATGCTCGAATACCTGGAGGAGCGCGGAATCCTCAAGCGTTCGGGCCCGCGTTTCCACTGGATGAGCGACATATACCCGGCGAACGAAATATCGCTGCGCACGGCGGCGCGCGAGAACTTCGTCATAGTGGACAACGCCGACCGCTCCAGGGTGATAGGCGAGATCGACTACTACTCTGCGCCCACGCTCATCCACGACGACGCCATCTACCTGCACCAGGGCCGCCAGTACTATATCGACCGGCTCGACTGGGAGAGCCGCATGGCCTTCTGCCACGAGGTCGACTCCGACTACTATACCGACGCCGAAAGCAAAACCGACATCCATGTGCTCGAAAGGGACGAATCGCGCCCGCTCTCCGGCGGCACGCTCTCCAGGGGCGAGATCAACGTCCGCAACATGGCGGTTATGTTCAAGAAGATCAAGTTCAACACGCACGAAAACCTCGGCTGGGGAAAGATACATCTGCCGGAGCAGGAGATGCACACCTCCTCGGCCTGGATCGATTTCGACGAGGAGCGGCTCGACTCCGTGGCCGGAAGACCGCTCTCGGCGCGGATTCTCTATTCCATCGCGTACATACTGCGAAACATCGTGCCGCTTTTCACCCTTTCGGATTACGGCGACATCCACGTGGTCCATCAGACACGCTCCAACTACAGCGCCAAGCCATCTGTCTTTCTGTACGATTCTGTGCCCGGAGGGGTCGGCATTGCCGAGCGCGCTTTCGCGGTGATAGGCCTGGTCGCGTCCGAGTGCGTCGGCGTAATCGAGCGCTGCCCCTGCTCTTCGGGGTGCCCGGGCTGCGTTGGGCCCATCCCTTCCGGCGACGACGACATAAAGGGCGCGGTGAAGAAGGCCCTCGGCGAGCTGCTGCATGAGCCTTAGGGACAGGCTTCGCATCTACGAGCGCCCGGCGCCCGAAGCCCGCCCTACGGCGACTGAAGGGCCGCTTCACTCCATGGGGGGCCGCAGGGTCGAGACGGACCCGGGGCCGCTGTGGCGTTTCGATTTCTCCTACCCGGTTGACGGCCCCCGCGAAAGGGCGCTCCGATCCACTCTCCCCGCCTTTCTGGAAATCGGCGGCTTTAAACGGCTCGAACTCGAGGAGATGCTCTTCTTCGACCTCGAAACCACCGGGCTTTCGGGCGGAACCGGAACATACGCCTTCCTCGTTGGGATCGGATATTTCCGCGAAGGAGCCTTCCGCGTAGAGCAGTATTTTTTGGACGAGTATGAGCGCGAGGCCTCCATGCTTCTGCATCTGTCCGGCCTGTTCCGCTCGGCGGGGGCGCTGGTCGCCTACAACGGGCGGAGTTTCGACCTTCCGCTAATCAAAAGCCGTTACAGGCTAAACCGTGTTAGGGGGTTTCCGGTCGAGGTTCCCATCGTGGACCTTCTGTATCCCGGCAGGCGGCTTTTTAGAGGGCTTTATGGAAGCTGCACGCTCAAATCCATGGAGGAGGGGGTGCTCGGCTTTACGCGCGACGGGGACATTCCCGGCTGGGAGATTCCCGATGTATTCTTCGCGTATCAGCGCCACGGTGAAACATCGCGCCTCCCGTGCGTCATCGAACACAACCGGGCCGACATCCACTCCATGTTCTTGCTCGTCGAGGCCATGGGGCGTATCTTCCACGCCCTCCACGAAAAGGACTACGCCTCGCTCGACCCGCGTCTCCTTTCGGGACTCGCGCACCATCTCTACGCGACGGACCCGGAGCGCTTCCTCGATGTCACAAGCCTGATCCACAAGGAGCTTCGCACCGACCGACTGCTCTTCAAAAAATACTGCACGGCGCTCAAACGAGCGGGCCGCGTCGCCGACGCTCTCGGGTTCTGGCTCTCCGACCCGTCCATCTATTCGTTCGAGGAGCTCGCCAAGCACGCCGAACACCGCGAGCACGACCTCGACACCGCGCTCGGCCACGCGCGAGCAGGACTCCGCCTTGTAAGGCGCGGCCTTTTCTCCGAAAACGGCGAGGCCCTGCCGCCCGGCAGGGCCTCCTTCCACGAGTTACGCTTCGACCGCCGGGTCGAGCGGCTCGAGGCGAAGGCCGCCCGCAATTCCGTCGCTATGCGAGATCGGGCTGGCCGGTCGCGCCCTTGACGATGGACCACAGGTATCCGTCCGGGTCCACCTTTTTACGCTTCTGGACCGCGAGATGAAGCGGGATGAAGGTGAAGTAATTGTTCCAGCGCCCCACCATCATGTCGGTCTTCCCCGCCATGGCACCGTGCACCGCGTTCTGGGCGAGCATTATGCAGTAGACCGCGTCGTCAGGAGAGGCCGGGACACTGCGAATGGTGTAGCTCGGATCGATATATTTCAGATTGGCGTGGAAATCGATCTTCTTGAAGTGAGCGTTGATCTCGTCGCGCAGAAACACCCCTATGTCGCCGTGCTTCACGTTACCCGAGGCGTCCCTTGTCCTGTCCCCCCCGAAATACTCCTGGCCCGCACCCTCGGCGACCAGTATCACGGCGTGGCGCTTGGCCTCCAGCCTTCGCTTTAAATGGTCCAAAAGCCCTCCATCGCCGTGCAGGCGAAACGGGACCTCGGGGAGCAGCACGTAGTTTACCACATTCGATGCAAGGGCCGTATACGCCGCTATAAATCCCGAATCGCGCCCCATAACGCGCACCAGCCCGATGCCGTTACGGGCGCCGCGCGCCTCCTCATGCGCCGAGTCGAGCACTTTGGTGGCCTCGGCCACCGCCGTTTCGAAGCCGAAGGTTCGATCCACATAGCTTATGTCGTTGTCGATGGTTTTCGGGACGCCGACCACCGCTATTTTCAGCTTCCTGCGCGCTATCTCGTCGCACAGGTCCCTCGCCCCCCTTAGCGTTCCGTCGCCGCCGATCGTAAAGAGCATCGATACTCCGTTCTCTTCGAGCGTATCCACCATGGCCGGAACGTTCTGATTACCGCGGGAGGAACCCAGCATTGTGCCCCCCTTTGCGTGGATCTCGTCGACCGTGTCCGGGTGGAGATCGAGGAAGCCGTGCCCGTAGGAGGGAATCAGGCCCTCGTAGCCGTATCGCACCCCAAGAATGGTCTTCACGCCGTACTGATAGTAAAGCTCCATCACCAGGGCCCTTATCACGTTGTTCAGCCCCGGGCAGAGGCCTCCGCAGGTTACGATCGCGGCCTTGGAGGCGGCCGGATCGAAGAATATTTTTCGGCGCGGACCGGCGTTCTCGAAAGAAGAGGCCCTTCCCCTCTCCTTGAACGAATCCTCCACCCTGCCATACTCAACGTCCACTATGACCCTCTCGTCCTCGCCGATAAAGCGGCGGACGCTTAGCGGCGAATCCACCCGGCACTCGCCGAGGTTCGTCACAATGGTGTCCCTGTCGTCCAGCATCGCGCGGCACCCCCTGTTGGTGTCCGCCGGAGGCCGCAAACGCTATGCGAAATATCCGTTCTCCGGCAGACCCATCTGTGCCTCCAAACAAACGAACTTTCAAGCACATTTTGCGACCCGCACAAATGAATTGAAATTTTACCTCCGGTTTTCAATCATATCATTCGTAAGCACAGAGGAAGGGCCTTGGACAAAAACTCGGAAAGGGTTGGAATCACCTCCACCATACCGGTGGAGATAATCTACGCCGCCGGTAAAATACCGGTAGACGTAAATAACGTGTTCATCGGCTCCCAAAACCCCTCTTCTCTCGTGCGCCTCGCCAAAAGGGAGGGCTTTCCGGACACCACATGCAGTTGGATCTGCGGACTCTACGGCGCCATTGTCGAGCGGGAAATCGGAACCGTGATCGGTGTAACCGGCGGCGATTGTTCGGAGACCATTGGACTCATGGAGGTCCTATCCCTGCGCGGCGTCAATGTCATACCTTTCTCCTATCCATACAACCGCGACGCGTCCGCGCTTCGCGGAGAAATCGACCGCCTCGCCCGGCACTTCGGCGTCGACTCAAAGCAGGCCGAACTCCAGAAGGAGCGCCTGGACCGCGTGCGCGTCGGAATACACCGCCTGGATCGGCTCCTCTGGGAGGAGGACAGGGCCTTCGGCGGGGAGGTGCAGCTCCTCCAGCTCGGCTCGAGCGACTTCGAGGGCGACCCCGAGGCCTACCTGGAAAATGTCGAGAGAAAGATCGGACAGGTCGGGGCGCGACAGCCGATTCCCACGGAACTTAGACTGGGCTTCGTCGGAGTGCCTCCCATCATAAGCGATCTGTACCCGTCGATCGAGCGCGACGGCGTGCGCATCGTCCTGAGCGAGGTCCAGCGCCAGTTCTCGCTTCCCGGGGGCGGCGATATCGTGGAGGCCTTCATACGCTACACCTATCCATACGGCATTTTCGCGCGCGCGGAGGACATCGCCCTCGAAATCGAGCGCAGGAGGATCGACGGCATCATCCATTATATACAGGCATTCTGCTTCAGGGGCATAGAGGACATAGCGCTAAGGCGCTCGCTCAAGGTGCCCGTGCTTACGCTCCAGGGAGACTTGCCCAGCCGCGTTACCGAGACCATGCGGCTCCGGATCGAGGCCTTCGTCGACATGTTGCGCCGGCGAAAGGAGCGAAGCCGATGAAGCCCTACACCGCCCTCGCGCCCGCGTACGATCATATACTTAGCCACGTCGACTACGACCAGTGGTATCGCTATCTGAGAAGCATCATGTTCCAGTACATGGAGTATCCCGAGTGGATACTGGAGTTGGGATGCGGAACCGGCAGGTTCGGAGCGATGTTCTCCCGCGACGATCTCCCCATATACGGCATGGACCGCTCCATCGAGATGCTCAAGGTGGCGAAGGGGCGGGCCTACGGCAATTTCCACATATTCTGCGCCGATATGGCGGACTTCCGGCTCGCCCGGCCCTTCGATTTTATCTTTTCCGTCCACGACACCATGAACTATTTCCTGACCTACACATCCCTTCGAAAGGTTCTCCGCGCCGTCCGCCGTTCGATGCACCAGGGCAGCATATTCATGTTCGACATCACCACGGAGTATAACATCCGGCGGTACTTCGCGGGCAGGGTGACGCGCTACCGGACGCGCGGCACCTCGATCAGATGGAGCAACTCCTACGACGAGGAGCGCAGGATCGTCCGCTCCCTCCTCGAGTTCCGCCACAACGACGGCACCGTCTCGGCGGAGGAGCACCTGCAGCGCATCTATACCGTCGAAGAAATGAAGGGCCTTCTCGAGCGGGAGCGATTCAGGGTGATGGACATCTTCGGCGACTACACCTTTTCGGCCCCGTGCGACGATACCGTCATGATTAATTTCATAACCCGGAGGGCCTGAAGGTGCAGTATCTATTTTATCTCGTGGGATTTATCATAGCCCTCGCGGTGTTTCTGTATGTCCTAAACGCGTACGAATCCGGCAGGGCGAAGATTAAGTCCCTCAAGGGCGCGCCCGGCGGCTATGCCGGCGAGCGTGCGACGACCGTCGAGCCCCGCGACATCTTCCTTAAAAAACCCCGCGCCCATCCGGGCGAACGCCTCTGTCCGCTCTGCGGCTCCGCCCTCAGCCAAAGCGAGGCCCTTTACGCCGCGCCCTTAAAAACCGGCGACGGCACAAAAATCCTCATTCTGGGATGCAGGTACTGTTATAAGGAGGACGACATCAAGGGAGCGCCGCCGGAATCGCGCTGAGCCGCGACTCAGCCCGGACCGGTCGATTGGGGTTCGTTACCCTGGAGGTATTCGGGCAGGTAAATCGGAAAACCGTAGCGCCCCTGCAGCAGGGTGTAAACGCACATATCATGGAAGGAGACCCTGAACAGCTCATCACCCGCCTCGGGGGCGTCGTTAACCAGCAAAGCGATCTGCTGCTGATGCGGCAGCCCCATGGGGAAGACCATCCTTCCCCCTCTTTTTAACGAACGCACAAGCGACAGCGGGCGCTTGCGGCAGGCCGCGCATACTATTACCGCGTCGAAAAGGCCAAGCGAGGGCTCGTGGTCGGTCCCGTCGCCGGTAAAGAAGCGTATGTTGCCGAAGCCCCTTTTCCGGCAGGCCGTCTTGGCCGCCCCGGAGAGTTCATCGTACAGGTCCACCGTCACCACCTCCGCCACCATCCGCGAGAGAACGGCCGTGGAGTACCCCGAGCCCGTCCCCACCTCGAGTACACGCCATTTTTTTCGCAGCGCGAGAATGTCGAACATCCGCGCCAGTGACGGGAGCGGGTCGCTGCGCTCGCCGCACCCTATCGGAACCGTTTCATCGGTGTAAAACGAGCTTTTAAAGGCGGCGTCCAGAAAGTCCTCCTGCCGCACCTCGGCGAAAGCGTCGATAATTGCCTTGCCCGTCCTGGCCTTTTTAAGCGATGCCAGAAACGCGTTCCTTTTCGTACTCATCGACATTAGCCGTTGATCTCCAGAATATATTGAGGGTGTTGCACAGGTTCTTTTTTTCCGGCAAAATTTCAAGCATTTCCACGCGCGGCCTCGAAAGAAAAACCGGCGCCGGAGGGACGGCTATTCGAAAAACTGGAACAGATATGTAAGGAAGTAGTCCGAGATGAGTATCGCCATCGAGGACTTCACGACCGCCTGTATCGTCGCCTTTCCGACACCCTCGGCGCCGCCGCTTGTATTGAAGCCCTGATAGCACGATACTATGGCAATCTGGATTCCAAAAAAGACAGACTTGAGTATGCCGGTCATAAAATCAACCAGGCGCAGGTTCTGCAAAATATTCTCTATATATTTATCGATGGTGATGTTAAGGCTGAAATAGGCAACAAATGCCCCGCCCAGGACCCCCACGACATCGGTAATGACGGTCAGCGCCGGCGTCATGACCAGACAGGCGAGAAATCGCGGCACTGAGAGGTATTGGATCGGGTTAGCGGAAAGCGTCACCAGGGCGTCAATCTGTTCGGTGACCTTCATGGTGCCGATCTCGGCCGCGATGGCCGAGCCCACCCTTCCCGCGAGGAGTAGTGCGGTGAGCACCGGGCAGAGCTCACGGAACATGGAGATCGCAACGGCGCTGCCTATAAAGATCGAGGAGCCGGTCATGATCTTGTCCATGGCGTTCCCGATCTGGAGCGCCATCACCATGCCGGTGAAAAACAGCGTAACGGCGGTGACCGGCAGTGAGCGGTAGCCTATCTCGAGCATCTGCGCCGTCAGGTTTCGCCGGTCGAACGGGGGGCGGAAGGTCCACCGCACCGTATCGGCGAAGAAGACGGCGTAACGCCCCACCCCTTCGAGGAGCGATACGGCGAGCTTTCCGGCGCCAGAGCTTGTCATGCCTCCGCCACGGTCTCGTCGAACCCATGGACCTTGTCCAGGTTTCCGAACTTGGTGTATTTTTCCCAGAAACGGAGCTCGACCTCGCCGATCGGGCCGTTGCGCTGCTTGGCTACGATGACCTCCGCGATCCCCTTTTTCTCCGTTTCCTTTTTTACACGCTCCTCGCGGTATATGAACATGACCACGTCCGCGTCCTGCTCTATCGCCCCCGATTCCCGTAGATCCGAAAGCTGGGGCCTCTGGTCGGTGCGGGACTCTACCGCGCGCGAAAGCTGCGAGAGCGCCACGACCGGCACCGAGAGCTCGCGCGCGATCTGCTTGAGCGAACGGGAGATCTCGGCGATCTGCAGATGGCGGTCTATCCGGGACATGCTGGTAATAAGCTGGAGGTAGTCGACCACAATGGCGCCAAGACGCTGTTTCTGCGCCACCCGGCGCGCCTTCGCGCGGATCTCGAAAATGTTGATGGCCGGCGTGTCGTCGATGAGCAGAGGCGACTTCTCCAGCCTCCCCGCGCTCTGCATAAGGCGCCTGAGCTCCTCGCTGCTGATATGGCCCGTACGGACGCGCTGGGAATCTATCATGGCGTCGACGCATAGAAGGCGCATGCCGAGCTGCGAGGCCGGCATCTCCACCGAGAAGAAGAGCACCGGCATCTTTTCCTTCATGACTATATGGTTGGCCATGTTGAGCGCCAGCGCGGTTTTACCCATAGACGGGCGCCCGGCGATGATGACAAGCTCCGATTCGTGCAGGCCGGAGAGCATTTCGTCGAGCCCGGTGAATCCGGTGGCCACCCCGGTCACGACACTCTTGGTCTCGTACATGCGGCCAATCGTATCCATGGTGTCCTGGATCACGTCGGAGATGTTCTTAAAATCGGATGTTATGCGCTTTTCCGTTACGCGGAAAACGTCCCGCTCCACCTCGTCCATCAGCTCGTAGGTGTCGCGGGAGGTGTCGTGGCACTTTTCCATCACCTCGTGTGACACCTCTATGAGCCTGCGGCGGAGGCTCATCTCCTTTATGCGGCGGGCGTAAAACTCCGCGTTTGCGGATGTGGAGACGGTCCGGTATATGTCGACCAGCGCGTGGTCGCCTCCGATGCGCTCGAAGCGCCCGAGATCGTTCAGGCGCTGTTTGACGGTTACAAGATCAATCGGCAGGTTTTTTCGCTCGAGCTCGACGATTACTCCGAAAATCTCGCGGTGTGAATCAAGATAGAAATCCTCCGGCTGGAGGATTTCGATGACTTTAAGAAGAGCGTCCCGGCTGAGGAGCGCCGAGGAGAGGCACGAGGCTTCCGCTTCAATATCCTGAGGCGGCACCAGTTCGATGGCCATCGCCTACTCCTTGAAAACAGTGACCTTTATATTCGCGGTGACCCCATCATCGAGCTTGACAGGCACCCGGTATTCCCCCAGCCTCTTGATCGGCTCGTCTAGATGGATCTTTCTTCGATCCACCTCGTGGCCGAGCTCCTTGAGCCTGCGCGCTATGTCCATAGAGGTCACGGAGCCGAAGAGCTTTTCCTCCTCGCCGACCTGGGCCCCTATCTGGATTTCGAGTGCCGAGAGCGCTTCCATCAGCGTCTCGCTTTGTTTTTTGCGCTTCTCCTTCTTTATCTTTATGAGCTTCTTCTGGTGCTCCACCGCCTTCCGGCTCGAATCGCTTGCAAGCAGCACGAGCTTCCTGGGCAGAAGATAATTGCGCGCGTATCCGTTGGAGACTTCCTTGATGTCGCCCGCCTCACCGAGATTCGGAATGTCTTTCTGTAAAATCACCTTCATGGTCAACACCTCAAGCTTATTGTTCGCCCCGGACATCCAGTTTCCTGAAATCCGCCCAGAAATCCAGGGCGCCTATACTCAACAGAATGATCGACACGAAAAGCAGGGCCTCCAGGCCTATTAAAGCCAGCAGAAGAACGGCCAGCGGCAAAACAAAGCCCGGCGCGCCCTTTTTCTTCAGAAAAAAACTCGCTATTCCCAGCGCCTGCACCAGGTAAAGCACGGAGAAACATAGCGCGCAATTTAGCCCCAGCACATAAACCGCGCGATAGCCCGCCTCGTCGACAAGAAGCGCCGCCAGCCATCCGGCTATAAGCGCGAAAACATAATAATCCTTCAGTTTGAAATATGCAAGCCCGGTCCTGTCCTCCCCGGCGCGCGTCCCGCGGCGCATAAAAAAGGGCCGAAGCACCACCAGACAGAAAACGGCGAGCAGCAGCGAATGCATAAAATAACTAAAGGGTATGATATCGCCGATCATGTCCAGCGCCCCTTCCATTTTCGCGAGGACCTCGGTCCTCTCGCTTTCTGGAAGGTCGGCGGCGCGGACCATTTCCGTGACCTGTTTCCGCGAAACCTCGACGAGATCTATTCCCCTGTATTCCCGCAGATAATAATAGTTCGCGGAAAAGGCCGCAGTAAGCGACAGCGCCGAAAGCGTCAGGTAAAAGACCAGGGGCTTCCCGGCCCTGAACGTGTAGCCGGCGGAGGCCCCTATCACCACCGGGGTGAGCAGGACCATCACATATTCCGGACCGGTCGGCGGGAAAAGAAACTGCGCCAGGACCATCCCCGCGATGAGCGGCCCCAGGCCGTACAGCACCCGCGCGCCAAGCCGGTATGCCGCCACCGCGGAGGCGGCCGCCAGGCAGATGCCCGCCAGCGCTGACGCGAACAACGCGCCCACGGCCCTACTGTACGACGAAGGGCATCAGCGCGATGATTCTCGCCCGCTTGATCGCGATCGCCAGCGCACGCTGATGCTTCGCGCAGGTTCCGGTTATGCGTCGCGGCAGTATTTTGCCCCGCTCGGTTATGAACCGCTCGAGCACCTCGATCGACTTGTAATCGATGACAATGCTTTTATTCTGGCAGAAACGGCAGCCCTTTCTCTTGAAACGGGTGGGCCGGCCTCCCGGCCTTCCTTCGTCATCGCCCCCCTCCCTCGGATGGCGGCCCCGGGAGCCATCCCGTTCCCTCCTGGGAGCGGGTCCCTCGACGGGGGTTTCCCTGGCCGCCGGAGCTTCGACCGCAGGGGTCTCTCCGGCCGCCGGAGCTTCGACCGCGGCCTCAACGGATGGCTCTATAGCTTCAGTGCTCTTGATTTCATCTGACATGATTTCGTACCTCTGAATGGTATATAAACTGCCGGTTAAAAGGGAATGTCGTCGTCGTTAAACGAGCCCTCGCCGCCCACCTGCGGAGGCGGGCCGTAGTCCTGGGAATCCTGGCGGTCCGGCTGCCGGCTTCCCTCCTCCTTTCCGGAAAGAAACTGAAAATTCTCCACAACGACCTCGACGGTCGAGCGCTTGTTACCGCTCTGATCGTCCCAGGAGCGCTGCTGAAGCCTCCCCTCGATGGCGATGCGCTGTCCCTTCTTGCAATACTGGGCGATCACCTCCCCCGTTTTGGCCCAGGCAACGCAGTTGAAAAACGATACCATCTCCTTTTTCTCCCCGGAGACGGTATAGCTCCTGTTGTTCGCAATCGAAAAATTCGTAACGGAAGACCCGCCCTGCGTGTATTTGAGCTCCGGGTCCCTGACCATCCTTCCAATCAGCATCACCCTGTTTATATCGCTTGCCATGGAAATACCGCCTATGCTCGCCTAAGCGGTCCTGGCCGCGGGCACTCTTACAAAGAGATGCCGCAGGATATCGCCGTTCAGGCGGAACTCGCCTGTGATTTTTTGAATGGCCTCGGGCGGGGCCTCGATGTTCATGAGGGTGTAGTTGCCGTCGTTCTGCCCGTCGAGCATGTAGGCGAGTCTGCGATTCCCCCACACGTCCTCGGACACCACGTTTGCGCCGTTTTTCTGGAGAATGGCCTTGACCTTCTCCCTGTTGGATTCCAGCGACTCGTTTATGCGCAGAATCACCGTCAATTCGTATTTGTTCACGTTCTCCTCCCTTCTATGGATTATGCTGAAATCCGGCGAACCGTTTCCAGCAGAAAGGATTTCCACTATCTTCAGCGCCCGCTTTTTTTTCAACAAATATTTTTTCATATGGTTGATTTCGCCCGGCCCCTCCGGTAACATGGGCGCTTCAGAGAAACGACATAAGCGAACGATTCGGAATGGACCGGCAATCAAGCCCATGAAACACCTCGCTACAACCGCCGAACTCAAGGAAGGACTCGTGCTGCGCGCCTATCGCAGCGGATTTGGATACGCCCGTCTGGTAGTGGCGGGCGTAACGCCATATTTTTACGTAACCGAAGCCCCCGACGACTTTTACCGCTGCGTGGAAGCGGGGGAGACGCTTTCCGGCTATCTGTGGACCCAGAATTCCGTTTCATTCGAATTCGGGATGAGTGTCGCCGGAAAGATAAGCGTGCCGCCCGGGGGGTCCGATTCGTCCGCCGGGGACCGCCGGTTTCTTGCCATAGCCCACACCGTGGACATCACGAGTTCGCCCGAACGCCGCTGCCTCAAGGCATCGGTTTCGCTTCCCTTCCGTTTCTTCAAAATCAGCCTTGCCAAAAGCGAGCGGAGCTTCTACACGGAGGAGATAGACCATCTCGACGGCGTCATAACGATGTTAAGTGACCGCGAGGCCGTACTGGAAACGGACCACGACCTGGCCCCAGAGGCCCTCATCCGCGGACGGCTGAGCTTCGATGAAAATCATGTCGACATTACCGCGCGGGTCCTTTCGGCGGAACGGGGGCGTATCATGCGCTACGACATCGAATATACCGGCTTGGGCGAGCGCGAGCGTAACCGCATCCTCGAATACGTCTTTTCGATATACCGGGAATGACGGGCATCAGCCGCCTTCATCAACCACGACGGCCCCCTCCTCCATCACCACATCGAAAATATAGGCCTCCCTGCGTGAATCCAGCGGCGTATACACCACAAACTGCCCCTTGAACTCGAAGAGATCGCCCTCCGAGAGAAGCGAGCGATAATCATCTCCGTCGGCAAAAAGGTAAAAAGTGATTTTGGGGGAGACGAAGGGCCCCTCCAGCACTATCCGGTAGCGCCTCTTGTATCTACCGGTGGCGTCCACCGACACAACCCGGCCCCGGCCGCTTAAAATCTTGTTCAGATGACCATCCAGAAAAAAGTCCCTTCGAATGGCGGGCGAAGCCCTAAGTCCCGCATAGAAGTCGTCGGCAAGAACCGGAGAGCCGGCCTGCGTTTGGCCGTTTACGGCAATGGAAGCCGCGAGCAGGCCCCAAATGGAGCATACGGCCGCCGCTGTCCGCGTCATTCCCATTGCGCTCCGCCGATCATTCCGCCTCTTCCGCGAAGTCAACCGTATAGAGACGCGAATCCCGGTAAACCTCCAGCCGGTCCAGGCGCGAGGAATCGCGAAGAAAGACCTTGAAAAAATCGTCCACGCTTCCAACCGCGCGCCCGTTTACCGAACGAACCCGATCGCCCCTTTTCAAACCATGACGGTATGCCTCGCCGAGCGGCGAGACCGCCGAGATTACGACCCCTTCCGAACGGGAATCGTCGTCCAGTTCCATGCCGTACATGCCGAATATGTCCCGATCCTCCCTCTTCCCCCGCCTGTACTCATCCTTTTCGCGAAGGACGAGCGAATACTCCCGCACATGTCCTTCGCGCGCCGCCCGGATCCTTATCGTCGAGCCTACCTGTTTGTTCCCGACGGCGGCCACCAGTTCGCCAAGCGTCCCGATGCGCCTTCCGTCGACCTCGCGAATGATATCCCCGGTATCTATGCCCGCGGCCGCGGCGGGCGAGCCCTTCATTACGGACATTACCTCCACGGCGCTTCGCTCGCCCCTGCCCTCCATCCTTCGCTCCCTCGCGAGAAACCCCAGCCAGCCCCGCCGAATTCGACCGAAGCGCAGCAGTTCCTCGGACACCCTGCGCACCTGGGAGGACGGAATGGCGAAGCTTATGCCCTGGAATCCCCCGGAAACCGTCCGGATCGCGGTATTCAGCCCCACCAGCTCGCCCCGCAGGTTTACGAGCGGCCCGCCCGAATTGCCGGGATTTATTGGAACGTCCGTCTGGATAAAATCCTCAATATCCGCGAAACCTATATCGCTTCGCCCAGTCGACGAGATTATCCCGCTGGTAAACGACTGCCTCAGGCCATATGGAGTGCCCACGGCGATGACCCATTCCCCCTCCTCCAGGCCGTCGGAATCGCCAAAAACAACCGGCGTAAACCGGGCGTCCCTGCCGGCGGCCATCTTCAGAATGGCTATATCGGTTTTGGGGTCGGCAATGAAAAATTCCCCCCCGGAAACCGGTTCGGCCTCGTATTCCGAGCCGTCGGCAAGAACGAGCTGATAGTAATCGCCCTTTCGTACCACGTGATAATTGGTGACTACATGGCCTTCGCGGGAAATGACTGTTCCGGAGCCGAATCCCGACTTCGCGTAGGTCCGCCTTCCGTCCTTAACCGAGGTACGGTAAATGATGATGTTTACGACCGAAGGTTTAACCTTTCGCGCGGCCTCCACGAACACGCGGTTCATCTCCGCCGCCGGAGCAAAGCGCGCACTCGCCACAAAGGCGAACAGTGAGGCCAATAAGCAGGCTAATTTTTTCATCGCGCACCCATCGAGGTCGAAAAGCGGCCGAAATTCCGTGGATCAGCGCTCGGAAACGGCTGCCCGATCGAAATAACTCTCTTTATTGGAATCGCGGTATTTGTCGAGGTCAATCCTTTTTCCCCTCGGAGTGGCCCCCCTTTGGCCGCCCCTGACCTCCATGCCGGCCAAAAGCGAATAGACACCGACGGCCACCCCCTCGGCGATCTCATCCTGGCGGGATGTGAGAATATGGCGGAAATGGGGCCTGTTGAAATACCCAAGCTCCATGAAAGCCGTCACCGCGTTGAGGTAAAGGGGCATGTGCCACACCGAAACATAAGGCTTCGAGAGC
>MVZN01000035.1 GCA_002069125.1 Spirochaetes bacterium ADurb.BinA120 | reverse complement strand
CGCATCCTCGTGACCCACGGCGACGCGTTTTATGTAAAGAGCGATTACGGCCCGATAGCCGAGGCCGCACGGGCCCACGGCTTCGACGCGGTGCTGTTCGGCCACACGCACATTAAGTACCTGCGGCTGACGCGGCCCATTCTCTTCAATCCCGGTCCCGCGCTGGGAGGCTCCTATGGCGTGATCGAGGCCTCCGGCGGGCGGATGAATTTCCGCCACGCCAGGTGGATGGAAACGGCGGAGGGCCGGAAAGAGGCGGCTGGACGCCGGGAATAGCTCGCGGGCCCGCCGCCGGAAAGCGTATACGCCATACTGTCTAAATAGCGCGCCATTCAGCGCCCCAATATTCCTCCGCCCGGGGGCGCCCTCCTGGATTCAGTCTTTCAGTGGAGAGAGGGCGGTGTTCGGCCGAAAATATGGCGCGCCGATTCCGTTTATGACCGCTTCCGGCGTTTTCCTCTAATCCGCGCCCATAGGGGCATAATAGCTTGAAAACTAAGCACCGGGCGACCTCCGAGGGAAAAATCTTTTGTTGACAATCGATCGACATTAATTAAAAGGGTCATCTAAGTAGTAATATCATTTAATCCGAAATACGTCGTATTATAACAATACATCGCGATAATGCCCGACGCCCCGTATGCCCCGGAATCGAGCCGGACAGGCTGCGGCCCGCCGGGCGGCGAGCAAGGAGGAGACCCGTGACTGGAGCGTATCGGAAGGCGTACGACGAATCAATAAAGAACCCCGAGGAATTCTGGGGCCGGGCCGCGAAAGCCGTCCACTGGGACCGCCCGTACGACAGGGTGCTCGACGACACAAACAAACCGTTCTACCGCTGGTTCGCCGGCGGGGAGCTAAACACCTGTTACAATGCGCTCGACCGCCACGTAAAGGACGGAAGGGCCGACCAGGCCGCGCTGATCTACGACAGTCCGGTGACAGGCAGGGTGGGCCGATACACCTACCGGGAGCTTCTGGACAGGGTCGCGCTGTTCGCGGGCGTTCTCGCCGACAACGGCGTAAAGAAGGGGGACACGGTCATCATCTACATGCCGATGATTCCGGAGGCGCTTGTCGCCATGCTGGCGTGCGCGCGCATCGGCGCCGTGCATTCGGTGGTGTTCGGCGGTTTCGCCCCCAACGAGCTCGCTATTCGGATCGACGACGCGCGGCCGGTGCTCATCGTAACCGCCTCCTGCGGCATCGAGGGCAAGAAGGTCATAGAGTACAAGCCGCTGTTGGACCGCGCCATCGAACTGGCCTCGCACAGGGTCGCGAGGACCATCATCTACCAGCGCCCCGAGGCAAGGGCCGAGCTCATCGCCGGGCGAGACATCGACTGGACGGAGGCCGAGAAGAAGGCCAGTCCCGCCGGCTGTGTGCCGGTAAAGGCCACCGACCCCCTCTACATCCTGTACACCTCCGGAACCACCGGCCTTCCAAAGGGCGTGGTGCGCGATAACGGAGGCCACGCCGTCGCGCTCGCATGGAGCATGAAGTACATCTATGGCGTCGAGCCCGGCGAGGTCTTTTGGGCAGCCTCGGACGTCGGCTGGGTGGTGGGCCATTCCTATATCGTGTACGGGCCGCTGCTCTACGGCTGCACGACGATTATGTACGAGGGAAAGCCGGTGGGCACGCCCGACCCGGGCGCCTTCTGGCGCGTCATCTCCGAGCACAAGGTCAGCGCGCTTTTTACAGCTCCCACGGCCTTCCGCGCCATAAAAAAGGAGGATCCAAACGGCGAATACCTGAAAAAATACGATCTGTCCGCCTTCCGCACGCTGTTTCTGGCGGGCGAACGGCTCGACCCCGACACCTATCACTGGGCGAGCGACATGCTGGGCAAGCCGGTAATCGACCACTGGTGGCAGACGGAGACCGGATGGGCGATAGCCGCCAACTGCATGGGCCTCGAACCCCTGCCGGTAAAGGCGGGCTCCCCGACGAAGCCGGTTCCGGGTTTTCAGGTGGAGATAGTCGACGGCGATGGAAAGCAGGTTCCGGCCGGTTCCGAGGGCGTGGTCGCCATACGGCTGCCGCTTCCTCCGGGCACCTTTCCGACCCTCTGGAAGAACGACGACAAGTTTCGCGAGTCCTATCTGGACATATATCCCGGCTACTACTTTACCGGAGACGGCGGGTATTACGATTCCGACGGCTATATCTACATCATGGGCCGAGTAGACGACGTCATCAACGTCGCCGGGCACCGGCTGTCGACGGGGGCAATGGAGGAGGTCATCTCACAACATCCCGACGTCGCCGAATGCGCCGTGGTGGGGGCCGCCGACAGCTTCAAGGGGCAGTTGCCCCTGGGCTTCGTGGTTTTGAAGAGCGGCGTGGAGCGCAACCCCGACGAGATCGTAAACGAGCTGGTGCGCATGGTCCGCGATCAGATAGGCGCGGTGGCCTGCTTCAAGCAGGCGGTCGTGGTGAAGCGTCTTCCGAAAACGCGGTCCGGAAAGATCCTCCGTGGAACGATGCGCAAGATTGCGGACGACGAGACCTACAGCGTCCCATCGACCATCGACGACCCGGTTATTCTAAATGAGATAAAGGATTCGCTTGCGTCCGTGGGATATCAGAAGGTGTGAGGGGTATAGATCAGCGGGGCGGCCGGCGTGGAGAGCGTCGTCGGCCGCCCTTGGGCCGTTGTCGGCTTTCGGCTCAGACAGAGTAGGACGGCTCTTTCTTGACGAGGATCTCCTTTATGCGCGAGTCGCCCGCTGAGAAATAGATGACGTGCGATTCGAGGATTTTAAACTCGCTCATCAGCTTGAGAAACTCTTCGTCGAAACCATGCTCCAGTAAATCGATCTCACGTACCCGCGTCTGCCCGATAAATAGTGCTTTCATGTTCCTTCCCGGCAGCAGTGATTTCCACGCAACAAGCGCTTCCCTTACCGTATGTTATCTCATGGTAGGCGGAGAGCCGGTTTTTGTCCACTATTTAAATGATTTTTTTTGACGGCCCTTCGAAGGAATATCACAAAGCCTTCGCTTTGCATATTTAGGGAAGCCGCCGGTTTTTTCCCTTTACTTTATTCGCCGAATTTTTCCAAAATGTCATAATGCGCCGGCGCCACGGGCAGTGTCCCGGCGCTTCTGGCATCGAATGTCCGGGACGCCGGCGGAAGGGCGCCTGTGCCGGGTTCCGGTCTTAATGTTTACGAGATTTTACTGTGCGCCCGATGTCGGAACTTCAGGCGGAGGTGTGAGCGCGCGATGAATGAAACGGTCCTTTTATCCGCCGGCGATATTCGCCGGATAATCGACGAGATCGCGGAAAAGGTGCGGGCCGATGTAAAGGACCTCGATCGCTTCGCCATAGTGGGCGTACAGACCAGGGGGGTCGAGCTCGCCAATCGCATTCGCGCTCGCCTGGAGGAGCTTTCCGGGCGGAAAATAGACAGCGGCATCCTCGACATCACCTTTTACCGGGACGATCTCGCGACGCGCGGAGTGCTGCCCGCCATCAAGGAGACCCGGATCGAGTTCAACATATCCGGCCGCACCATACTGCTGGTCGACGACGTCATCTTCACCGGGCGCACCACCAAGGCCGCGCTCGAGACGCTTATGAGCTTCGGCCGCCCGCGCGCCATACGCCTGTTCGTGCTGGTCGACCGGGGCAATCGGGAGCTTCCCATTCAGCCGGATTACCGCGGCCATAGAATCGAAACGGGGCTTCGCGATCGGGTAAAGGTGCGTCTTGCGCCCATAGACGATGTGGGCGACGCGGTCATGCTCTCGCGTGAGTGATGCGTCCATGGAGCGGCATTGGAAAGGAAATCCCGCCTCTCTCCCGCAGGCCCTTTAAGGGCCGAGGAAAGGGCGGGATGCGCGGGTTTTACGCCTCGGTTTTTATCTCTATCCTTCTGGGTTTCAGCTTCTCGCTCTTGGGCAGCGTGAGCGTCAGTACGCCGTTCTCGAGCGTCGCGTTTATCTTTTCCCTGTCGATTCCGTCCCCCACCACGAACGCGCGATGGTAGTTGTTGAGACGGTATTCCCCGTATTTCAGGTTTTCCTCGTTCGTCAGCGCCTCGTCCACCCTGCCGTAAATGTCCAGCCGGTTTTTCTCCAGGGTGATCTCCAGGTCCTCCCTGCGGGTGCCGGGCATGTCGGCCTTTATGACGTACTCCTCGGCTGTCTCGTATATGTCCGCAGGCGGGACTATGACGCACTCCTCGCAGTTATACGCGTCCTTTCTCATCTTTTTGACTTCATTCGCCATAGCTGTGCCTCCTTTACCGTATCTCGATCTTCTTCGGTCTGGCCTCTTCGGCCTTGGCGAGTTTGACCGTAAGGATCCCGTCCTTAAGCCCCGCCTCGATTTTGTCCCCGTCCACCCGGTATGGCAGTTTTACGGCCTTCTTGAATTTGCCGAAAGCGCGCTCCTTGCGGATGTACGGCTTGTCCTGTACGTCGCTCTTCTTTTCGCCCTCCAAAAGCAGGCTCGCGTCCTCGAGCAGAATTTCGAGCGAGTCGGCCTTAACGCCGGGCAGCACTGCGGTTACGACCACCTCGTCGTTGTTTTCCCTCAGGTTGACGTAAGGGTACTCCACGTTTCTCCTGAGCGCCGGCGCCTCGGTGAAAAACCGGTCAACCAGGTCCCTCAGGTTGACCATTTCGTCGAACACATCATAGGTGGTATACATTGCGTTCCTCCTTATTTGAGCGCTATCTTAACGCGCTTTTTTTCGGGAGCCTCGACGCGGGGAATGGTGATCCTTAAAACGCCGTTTTTAAAGCCGGCCTCGATCTTTTCCCTGTCGATGCCCTCTGGAAGCCGGATGGTCCTGTGAAACGAGCCGAAACGGCGCTCGGAAATCACGTGTCTCCGGTTCTCCTCCCTCTTTTCCTCCTTCTTCTCTCCGGCTATGGTAAGGAGATCGTTTTCAAGCGTTACACTGAGGTCTTTCTCCTCTATCCCCGGGATTTCGGCCCTAACGCGAACCTCCCTGTCGTCCTCTTCCACGTCCACCGTGGGCATCCACGCGCTTTCCGGCAAAGAGGAAGGACCGATGGAGAAGAAATCGTTAAAAAGCTGATTGATCTCTTTTCTGAAAGAATCAATGCCCCATTCGGGCTGCTCGTTACGCCTCGTTAATCCCCATTTCATGGCAAACCTCCTCTCGTTGAGATTGTTGTTAGCACTCTATACTAATGAGTGCTAACAACAATATACATACAGCCATATAAATCGTCAATAGAGTGCATGTATTTTTTGAGGTATTTTAGGAATTTTTAAAATATACGGCTGGAAAAAGCGGCTAAATCTCGTTTTCGTTGTCGATGGATACGCCCGACATGGCCTTTACCGGGCAGGCGAGGATGCAAAGCCCGCAGGCGACGCAGCGCTCAGGATGAAATCGCACTTCCATGGTGGCGCGATCTATGGACAGGGCATCGGTGCGGCAAACCGCCGTACAGGCGCCGCAGCTTACGCAGCGCTCCTCGTCGCGGTGCATCTTGTCGGCCAGCACCTCGACCTGGACCAGCTCCTCCTCCAGATAGGCGATCCCGCGCACGAGATCCTCGTCCGTGCCCGAGAGCTCGAGGATAAGCCTTCCCTCCTGCTTGGGGAGGATTTTGGCCTCGAGAACGTTGAAGATGATGCCGTATTCGGTCGCCAGGCGGTATATTATGGGGCGGTACATGATGTTCGGCTTGAATATGAGCAGCACGTTTTTGGATGCCATGATGTTCTCCTGTCGGTTACTCTATGCCGCCTCGGCCAGGCCCTAAAGCGCGGCAAGCTCCACCTCTCCCTGCGCGACCAATCGATCGCCCAGAACTATAAGGACCCCGCGTACTCCCGGGACGGCCATTGCGTAACTCGCCGCCGCCTCGAAATCGTCCTCATGGCGAACGCGGTTGGCCGCGCCGGTCGCAACGGCGTCGGCCAGGGCCGCGTCGTCGGCGATTACGGTCGCCGCGTCGGCCCTTCCGAAAGAGAAGGACGGGCCGACCCGCCCGGACGATGTGCATATTCCGGCCGGTGTTCTCTCCGGCGCGATCCTCAGGCCAAGGCCTCCGGTAAAGCGCGAGCCGCCCGCGTAAACGGCAAGCACTACGGGCCCGCGTGCGGAAAGCCAGATATCGCCCCCGTTCTCGACCAGCACCTCGGCGGAGCGTTCCAGAAGCGCCCTCCCTGCATACTCGGCGATCGCACCGGCCACCGCGGCCATCGGGCCCACGTCCGCGGCCTCCGATGCGCGATACATGGCCTCTACCGCCGGGTGCGCGGCCTCCATTCGGGGGACCGGATCGAAGGAGGTGAGAAAGGCCTCCTGCCGCGCGATCTGCGACCTTATGGCGTCGCGCGCCTCCCCGACGAGCCTTTGCAAGAGCTCCGAATAATCGCCGTTCGCCCTTGCGTAGATATCGCTTGTCTCCACCCTTACCCGGAAGCTCGTCCAGCGCGGCGAGCCGGCGAATTCCCGGTAGTAGCTCCCCAAGCGGCCCATCAGACCGCCGGGAAGGGGGCGGAGGGAAGCGCCACCTGCGGCGCGCCAAGGACGAAACCGCCGTCGCGTATCCAGGATTTGAGGTTCTCGGCCACCCTGACCGCCATGGGATAGCTCGACAGCGGCGCTGCGGGAATGTTACGCCCCTGCACCTCGACCCTGCCGCTTTTAAGCTCGGCGTAGCTAAGCTCGCAAAGCGCGCGGTTTACGGCGTTGGGATAATCGATCCCGTAATCGACGACCTGACACACTATATCGCGGTCCGATACTCCGGTGAAGCGCGCGAGCTCCTCGTTCAGAATCGGGATGGGGACACCCAGGCCCACCATTAGCGAGCACCCGTAGCCCACGAGCGACGCCCCCCGTATGTACTCGGCCGACATCTCCTTCATGTCTCCCGTCACCGCTATGGTGCCGGCCCCCTCGCGGACCACGCCGTTTTCGCCCCTTGGCGCGTCCGGGTTGTGCTGGGTCCCGCGCCAGCTCACAACGCCCGCGGCGCCCCCCAGAAATATCCTCGTGCCCACGCCTATGGTCCAGTAATAGGGATCGTTTAAAAGCGGCGACAATTGGCCGGCGCTGGAATAGGTCGCGTTTGCCATGTTGGGCCTGAGTATGCCCATGTACGTATAAATGGTGCGCTTCGAGAGGTTCACCGCGCAGTTATAGTTCTGATAGGAATTCCTCGGATTGTAGAGAAAGGCGTCGCGCAGATCGCGGATGGTGACGGTCGTTTCGTACTCGCGGAGCGGATAGCAGTCGGTGCCGTAGGATTTGGCGCGCAGCCGTACCGGGCGTCCGGCTATGAGGTCCTCGATTACGTGGCCGCCGCCGTAGCGAAAGCGCCCCGGATGCACCCTGTTCAAGGGGTCGTCCTCCTGCACCTGGGTGGCCCCAAGGTAGATATCGACTGCCGCCAGGGCGCCGTAGGCCTCAACGTCGTTAAGCCACACGCTCGTGGCCTTCATTTTGGGCCGCGTGTGGCCGAAGTTGATAAACGCCCCCGACGAGCACATGGCGCCGAATGTGCCGGTGGTCACCACGTCCACCTTTTTGAAGGCGCTCTTTACCCCCTCGGAGGACACGAGCTCGGTCATCTCGTCGGCGCGCAGCACTACCGCCTTGCCCTGGCGGATCTTTTCGTTTATCTCCTCGTAGCTTCGCTGTATGGGAATGTCCATCTCTCGTTCTCCTCGGGCGGACGGCGGTCGCCGAAATTCAGAGCGCATTCTACCCGTAGGGTCGGCATAGTCAAATTGAATTTTCAAGGTCCGCCTCGGCAGGTTTTCCTCTTGACCGTTGCGCGCCCGCGGGCTTCGGTATACATGATATTTTTATTGCACTTAACGGGGAAAACTGTATTATATCGGCAAGGCGGCGCCGTTTTCCGGCTTGAACAGTGCCGGGCCCGAGGCGGTTTCTACGCGGGTAAGCGCCGTACCATGGAGATAATTATGCTACCAGAATCGCGGCGTAAATATGGCCGGACGCTTAGCATTTTAATCGCGTCGCTCTTACCGGTTTTTTCTGCCTCCATAACGGTAAAGGGACAGCCTTCCGCCGGCGATGGACCGGCCGGCCTCGTGCCGTCGTCGGCCATCATGTTCCTTCAGACATCGAGCCTTTCAAGCGCCGTGCCCGCGGCACGCTATTTTATAGAGAACCTCCTTCCCGCCGAGGACTCCAAGAAAATAAAGGACTGGAACGCCGATTTTAAGGCCAAGACCGGAGTGGACATGCTCGACGCCGCGTCGCTTGCGGGGGCTGGAGTGGATGCCGGTCGTCCGGCCGCGATGGCCTATCTGGACGCGAGTAAGGGGTCCGAGCGGATAATGATACTGGTGCCGGTTAAAAACGAAAAGACCTTTCCACAGCGTTTCGTCGAGGTGATCAAAAAAGCCAATCGCGACAGACCGGCGCTCGATCTCCATCCGGCTGTAATCCGCCAAGGAAACCACCTCGTATACAGGATGATGGACGACATATTCTTTACCGGGATAAAGGGCTATCTGGTGATCGCGTCTTCAAAGGAAATCATCTCCTCCGTGATCGACCTGGGCTCGTCATCTCTTGCCGCCGACCCCTTGTTCGCCTCGTACGCCGCGAAAAAGCGCGCCGGGAACGACCTGGACATATACCTTAAAAAGGCCTTTCTCGAACAGATCGACGGAGGGCGCAAAGGAAAAAAGGCGCGGCAGGACGGCGACGAAACGGGCGAGGACGATGACGATTCGCGCAACGGCGATTCGGAAGGAGACGAAGCGCCTGGCGGGAAGACGGAGCGCACGGCCCCCGGCGGCGCGCTTTCGGTGATGGCCCCGGAATCGAACTTTTTCGAATTTATGGCGGCGGGCTTCGTCCGGACAAAGGAGGGCATATCGGTCGATTTTAGCCTCTCGCTTACGGACGGAAATCCGGCGACCGCGCTCGCCTCCGGGCTGTTCCGCCCGGGGATTCCGGAATACACCCTGTCCTCCTCCAATCCGCTGGCATACCACTACATTTCGCTCGATATAAAGGCCCTGGATACCTTCTGTGAAAGGAACTCGCGTTCGGCCGAATACGCAAGGGCGTGCGAATATTACGCGAAGCTGAAGAAGGAGGCGGGCGCGGGTCTCGGCCTCGACCTCGACGCGGACTTTCTGCCATGGTTTGGCGGCTATTTCAATGCCGTCATGCGAAAGGCCAGGATATCCGGAACGCTCGACAATTTCGTTTTTTTCGTCCCGATGACCGACGGCTCGAAGGCGGCGAATCTCGCCAAAAAGCTTCGAACGGCGGTCAGGGAGAAGAACCCCGAGGAGGGCGCCTTCGGCGACGAGCGGATAGACGCGCTTCCCTCGTTCTGGTTCAAGGACAAGCGCGGCAACAGGATAAGCGTGCTTGCGGGCGCGAGGGGGGTGTTTATCGCCAATAACACCGAATTCCTGAGGGAGGTGCTCGCCGCCGACGGCCCGAAGTCGCGCCCGGCAGCCGGGCTCTTCGGCGATCCGCCCACCGGATCCTTCCTGCTTTCGTATCTGCGGATCGAGAAGGAAAGCTACATGAAGGCCCTCCTGATGTTCCTTACATACAACGCCGGTCCGCATATCGCCGGACTGGTGAACAGAGTTGATTCGATTTCCCTTACCGGGACGAGGGCCGGCAATTATTATTCTTTCAGAATGGCCTTCAGTCTAACCGGGCCGGAGAAAGTTAGCGGCGCCAAATAGGCAAAGCGCGGAAATACCGAAAGGAGGAGAGAGCATGGCCGGGCGGGTGTTGCGATACGGCGCCGGAGAGAAGATCATAGAGGCAGGCAAGGTCGAGCGGAGGATGTATATCATCCTGGACGGCTCGGTGGAGATATCGCTAAGCGACGGAAAAAACGCCATAAGGGTGGCCACCCTGAAAAAAGGGGATTTTTTCGGAGAGATATCGCTCTTTAACAGCTCGCCTCGGAGCGCAAATGCGGCCGCGATTACGGACGTGGCCGTCGCCTATCTTGACAACCTGCAGGATCTAAAGACCTTCCTGATGAAAAATCCGTCCTTCTCCGCGAAGATGGTCCACATACTCGCCCAGCGGCTCGCCAAAACCGACGAAATACTGATAGGAAAAATCAGCGAACTGGGCCGCGCGCAATTGATAGGAAAGTAGAGGCTTGGCATGTGAAGCTCGTCATGAAACATCTCTTCGGGCCGGTAAATTCCCGGCGCCTCGGCATCTCGCTTGGAATTGACCTGGTCCCATTCAAGACATGCTCGCTCAACTGCGTCTACTGCGAATGCGGAAGGACGAGCAGGCTCACCGCCTCGCCGGCCGAGTTCGCGCCCACGGACGAGGTTATCGCGGAACTCCGCATGTACCTGGCCTCGCAACCCCGGCTGGACGCCATTACCTTTTCCGGATCGGGCGAGCCGACCCTTCACAGCGGCATCGGCAGGATCATCGACGTCATCAAGGACGAGTTCCCCGGCTACCGGGTGGTAGTCCTTACCAACGGCACGCTTCTATGGCGCGAGGCGGTGCGCCGTTCCCTGCTGCGTGCCGACGTCATAATCCCCTCGCTCGACGCGCTCGGCGAGGAGGCGTTCAAAAAAATCTCACGCCCCGCCCCTGGCATCACGCCCAGGCGCCTGCTGGATGGGCTTGTGAGGCTTCGCGGGGAGTTTGCTGGAAGGATCCTCCTCGAGATATTCATAGTCCCGGGTGTCAACGATTCGGAGGAGGAGCTTTCGCGCCTTGCGGAGGCCTGCGGGCGCATACGGCCCGATCGCATCCAGATCAATTCGCTCGACCGCCCCGGTTCCGAAAAGTGGGTGAGGCCGGCATCCGCGGAGGAGCTCGCAAGGGCCAGGTCGTTCTTTTCCGGCTTCGAGGTGGATATAATCGGAAAGCCGGGACCTCGCGCGGCGACGGGGGCGGCCCGGCCGGGGGGAGGGCTCGACGAGGCCGTAAGGGCCACGTTGGAGCGGCGCCCCTCAACCGTGGAGGATCTGTGCCGCGCGCTGGGGGCGTCCCCGGGGAAGATCGAAAAAACGCTTGCCGGGCTTGCCTCCAGGGGGTTGATAACGACGAGCGAGCTTTCGCGAGGAACGTTTTACGCGATAAAAAAAGAAGGGCCTAAGCGGGGCGGGGCATGACCACACGGAATACCGGGAAAGAGGAAAAAAGGAAGACCCAGATAGTCCAGGCGGCGTTCGATGTAATTTCGTCGACGGGGTACAACTACTTTACCATCGAGGACATCGCCAACCGGGCCGGGCTTTCCAAGGGCGGGGTCCTTCATTATTTCAAGTCTAAGGAGGACATCCTCATTCACCTGCTCGAGCTTATATACCGCCAGATCGAAGAGACAATAGTGCGCCGCTCCCAGCGCTACCGTACGGCGGAGAAGAAGCTAAAGGCCATCATTATCGCTTTTATCATAACGGCCAAAAGGCATCCGGCCGTTTACACCGTCATGGTGGATTTCTGGGCCCAGGTGCCAACCAATGAGCGAGTGCGCAACATAAACGGCAAAATATACGGGATCATTTGCGACGAGGTGAGGAAGATCATAGATCTCGGTATCGATTCCGGGGAGTTCATCCGCGTCGATTCGCCGAACGTGGCGCGACTTGTAGTGTCGATGGTCATGAACACCGCCATCCAGTGGACATTCGACAACCGGGCCTACAATATCGACCACGTCACCAGGGCCTGCCTTTCCATGGTGACGGCCTATCTTAAAAAGCGCAGGGAGCTCAAAGCGGAACCATAATGCGCGCGCGGGTCTTGTTGCGCCCGTCGGTCGTCACCGAGAAGTTCTTGTAGCTGATGTTGATGCTCTTCAGAAGCAGTACCACCATCGAAAGCCCCAGCCCCATTCCCTCGGCCGCCGGGTCGGGGTTCTCCAGGTAGAACTCGGCAATGCTGTCGTATTTGGACGACTTCTCTATGCGCTCGTGTATCCTGTCAAGATCGCGCTTGGAGAGCGGCAGATTGTTGATTACGTCTATTACGAGGCGGTTTCCCTGCATTTTAAGATACGTCCGGGTGGACAGGCGGTTCACCTTGGACTTTATGCCGTATTCCAGAAGGGCCTCCTCGTTGAGAATCGTGCGCAGTTTCCGGATTATGTCGATGATGTCGTCGGTTTCGGTAATCACCCCCTCTTCCATCAGCAGCCGCTTGGCGTTCGCCTTGGTGGCGTTGGAGGTAAGCTCTTTTATGCAGGAGAAGATGGGCGTAAGGTACTCCTCCTTGCCGTATTTTTCGAGGATGCGGGCCAGGGCGAACTTAATCCGCTCCTCTGTGGACTCGATCATGGAGTAGGAAATGAAAACGACGTCGCTGCCCTGATTGATGGCGTTGATCAGTTCCGGCTGTATGTTCTTTTTGTCTAATATAAGTTCCATCGAACACTCACCATGGTGTTTGAGTCCGGATTCGGAGCGGGCTTCCCGCGTCGCGGCCTGTTATAATATATACACGGCGGGTCGTCGGTATAGCAAGAATAAAATCATCGCCGGATTAAAAATTGGACATTTATCGGGCATCGTTAAATGTATTGACAGAATTATTCACCGGGAGTAGCTATACTGTCACCATGGAGGTACTGCCCTCCGGACCTTTGAGTGAAAGACTTTGGGAGTGAACGATGCTCGACCAGATATTCCCATCAGTATCCTCGATCATCAGCATTACGGCGCTTGGGGCGGCCTTTGGGGTGATACTTTCGTATGCCAAGATAAAGCTCCACGTGGAGCGCGATCCGCGCCTGGGTTATATCGAGGAGGCCCTGCCGGGGGCCAACTGCGGCGCCTGCGGGTTTCCCGGCTGTTCGGGCTACGCCACGAAGATACTGGACGGGGCGGCCCCCATAAACCTCTGCATGGTGGGCGGGGCCGACGCCGTGGAGAGGATATCCCGCATCATGGACATCAAGGCCGAGGCCCTGAAGCCGAAGGTGGCCCGCGTCCACTGCCAGGGCGGCTGCGACGTTTCCAACAATCGTTTCGAGTATAACGGCCCTAAAAATTGCGCCGCGGCGCAGCAGATCCGTGAGGGTTTCAAAACCTGCGCGTATGGATGCCTGGGCTTTGGCGACTGCATGGAAGCCTGTCCCTTCGAGGCCATACACATGAGTCCGACCGGTCTTCCGGTTATAAACTACGATCTGTGCACCGGATGCGGCAACTGCGTGGTTGCGTGCCCGCGAAACATTATAAGCATGGTGGACAAGAGCTTCGATATACATGTGATGTGCCGCAATATCGAAAAGGCCCCCGTTATGAAAAAGGGCTGCTCAGTGGGCTGCACCGCGTGCAACCGCTGCGTTAAGGCCTGCAAGGAGGTCTTTGCGGACAATCCGGATATAGAGACCGCCATTACAGTGACCAACTTTCTGGCGGACATCGATTACACTCTTTGCATCAATTGCGGCAAATGCGCGGAGGTATGCCCGCAGAAGGTAATCGAATTCAACAGGGTGCCAGTAGTGGTGGGATGAAATCCATCGACGAAATGACCGGCGCCGAAAAGGCTGCCGCGCTCATGGTGGCCCTGGGCCCCGAGGCCGCCGCCGAGATAATGAAGCACCTCGACGAGGAAAGCATCCAGCGGATAAGCCGTGAGATAGCCGTCGTCGAGCGGCTGACCCCGCAAGAGCGGGAGGACCTCATAGGCGAATTCCTCATCGATCTGAAGAAACGCAAAAAGATCGTACAGGGCGGGGAGAATGTGGCCCGCGAGCTTCTGCTGGCCTCGTTCGGCGAGGAAAAGGCCGCCGGCATCTTGAGGAAGCTTACAAGACAGAACCTCGAAAAGGGATTCGAGTTCCTCGCCGAAATCGAGCCCGATGTCCTTTACTCCTTCATCCAGGGGGAGCACCCCCAGACTGTCGCCATAACCCTGGCCTACCTTCCGGCCGCGCGGGCCGCCGAGGTGCTTAAGCTCCTCCCTCCGGCGGAGGCAAAGGAGGCCGCCCTGCGAATGGCGCGCATGGACAAGACCTCGCCGGATGCCGTACTGGAGATCGCGCGCGTCATCCGGAAAAAATACGAAAAGCTGCGGCAATCGGGCCGCAGCTTCGAGGAGGCCGGCGGGGTGGACGCGCTTGTCAGTATACTCGGCTACATGAGCGGGGAACAGGAAAAGAAGCTCATGGACCATTTGGACGGCTCGATGCCCGAAATATCGCAGGAGATCCGCGAGCGCATCTTTACGTTCGAAAATATCGCCAATCTGGACAACCAGGAGATGCGCATGCTGATCGACGAGCTGCACGACGATCGCGTTATCTCCATGGCGCTCAAAGGGGCGGGCGACGACATCCGCTTCAAGTTCCTGCGCAACATGAGCCGCAACCGCGCGACCGACATCCTCTCCGAGATGGACATGCTGGGCCCCCAGCGCCTTAGCGACATACAGGAGGCGCGCGACTACATCGTCGGCCACATGAAGCGGCTCGACATGGAGGGGACCATAAGCATCCGCAAGGAGAAGGAGAAGTACGTGGACTGACCGCCTGAGGATCAGTTATCCCTCCCGGCCCCCTCTTGACAGGGGAGTGGCATCGGCTAACGAGCTTCAGGCTGAAGAAAAGCCTTTCCGTTTGACAAGGAAGGCCCGAGGAAGCGTCCCCCCCCTGACAAGGGGGGATTGAGGGGGGTTCGGGAGTACAAGAACCCCTCCCGAGGGGTTGACTAAAAACAAGCACCCCCCACAGGGGAGTACCCCGCTCTCTGGATGATGGTAAACCTATAAGTAACATGCCCAAAAGTTACTTTAAAACAAAGCTAAAAATTCACTCCCATAAGCTCTTTAAAAGCAAAAATCCCGCAAGGCAGCGGCACAGGATGTGCCGCAGGCGAGGATGGTCCACGATGGACCTTCCGCAGCCCTAGAGTAGGCTAAAGGAAAAGCCGACAAGAGAAGCCAAGCGGCGCCTGAGCGGGGCTTTCTTTGGTTACTTTCTTTCGCCCCACGAAAGAAAGTAACGAAGGCCGTTATATCTTTCACCGACTGAAGAGAGGGACTCCCCAAAAGTAACTTTTGGGACAGCCCCAGATTTGCAAAGGAGCTTCCGGCCGGTGTGATTCCCTTTCCCCTGGCAAGGAGATCGAGTTCTCTAATCCCAAATCGATAAATCTTGACATTCCCCCGGGATAATGAAATAATACTGTATCAATCCTTCAGGAGGTAACGCGCGTGAACATACCAATAGACCATGGAAAGCGGCTCTCCAGGGTCCGTGCGGAGATGAGCGCGCTCGGCATCGACGCCTTTGTCGGCACGAGGACGGTGAGCCTTTCGTACGTGGCCGGGGCCTTCGTTCCCTGGAGGAGCGCCGTTGTCGTTACGCGCGATTATGCCGGTCTGGTCACCATGCTCCTGGACCTCGAGCGCTTGAAAGACGAATCCTGGATGTCCGAGATATCGCCCTATGCGCCGATTCCGGGAATGGACCTTTGGGACCTGGTGGTCCATCACATCAAACAGAACGGCATGGAAAAGTCGAAGATCGGAGTCGAGCTGGGGCACTCGCCTCGCGGTAATACCGGCTATCTCTTCGCAACGGAATACGAACTGCTTAAAAAATACCTTCCGGACGCCGAATTCGTAAACGCGCTTTCGGTTATGGACAGGGCCACTTATATCAAGGAGCCCTCCGAGATACTGCTGCTCAGACAGGCCGCCGGCATGGCCGACGCCGCCATCCAGCGCGTAAAGGAATCGCTGTATGTAGGCATCACCGAGACCGAGATCGCCGGAATAGGCGAGATGGAGCTTCGCCGCTTAGGAAGCGAATACCACTGGGCGGTGACGGGCTCCTCCGAAGTGGCCTCGGGCTATCGGGCCTATTACGCAATGAACGGCACAACCCAGCCCACCCCCAAAATCGTACAGAAGGGCGAGAACATAATAGCGGACTTCCATCCTCTCTGCCGCCTCTACTACTCGGACCTGGCGCATAATTTTATACTGGGGCGGCCCACGGCCGAACAGGAAAAACTGGCGGACGCGTACGTACAGACCGCCCAGACGATCGTTGCAAACTTCAAGGCGGGAAACCGGGTGGGCGACGTGCACGAGGCGGTGATGGACAAACTCAATTCGCTCGGATATGCGCAATATACAATTCCGTCTTTCGGCCACGGCCTCGGCATAATGGGCCACGAATGGTATCCGGCCATAATTGCGAGCGACGAGTTTCGCGACGTGGTCCTCGAGGAGAACGTTGTGGAGGTGGCCTTTCTGGCCATGGCCGTGCCCGGGGTGTGCGGGATGCGCCTCGAGTGCCCGGTGCTGGTTACGAAGGACGGCGGCGAGATGCTCTGCAAAACACCGCTCGAGCTATCGGCGGTCGAGGTGTAGGGTGTCCTCCGGGCGACTGTTGGAAAGCCGTTTTGCCGTAAAAATAACACTGCTGGAGGTGAACGATGAGCGAAAAACTTTCCCGACGTGAACTTATAAAAAAGACGATTCGAATCGGAGCGATCGCCGGCGGCGCGGCGGTCCTCGGCGCCGGAGCGTATTCGTTCCTCAGGGAGCACCCAATAGAAGAGCTGTATGGCGCCTATCCCGAGGGCGCTGCGAATACGCCTCTCGCCATTACAAACCCGGCGGCGCCGAAGCCCAACATCATCCTAATGTACTGCGACGACTTAGGTTACGGCGATATAGGATGTAACGGGGGTACGGCCATACGCACGCCTAACATCGACTCCCTGGCCCGCCGGGGTTTCAGGGCCACCGACTGTTACGCCTGCAACGCGGTATGCGCCCCGTCTCGCGCGGGGCTTCTCACGGGGCGCTACCCATTCCGCACCGGGATTATCGGCAACACCTATCCAAAGGGGGAGCCGATAGGCAGAGTGCTGGCGCGCAAATTCGGCGACGCGTTTTTAAGCTTAGGTGTGATGGATATACGCGAGAAGTATGTGGCGCGCGGCATATCTGACCACGAGATCACCCTGGCCGAAGGCCTAAAGAAGGCCGGCTACCGCACGGGCATGGTAGGCAAGTGGCATCTGGGGGATTACAGCAAGCAGCCGGAGTTCAATCCCCGCAGGCACGGTTTCGACGAGTACTTCGGCGTCCCCCATTCGAATGACATGATACCCTGTCCCCTTTTTAAAAACGAAGAGATGCTGGAGGCCGATATAGGCGAGAGCGAGGCCACGCAGAAAAACCTTACGGGCCTGTATACCCGAGAGGCGCTTAAATTCATCGAGGAGAGCGGGAGGACCCCCTTCTTCCTTTATTTCGCCCATACATATCCGCACCAGCCTATATACGCCTCTGAACGCTTCGAGAAAAAATCGAAGGCTGGAATATACGGCGACGCCGTGGAGGAGATAGACTGGAGTGTCGGCGAGATACTCTCGATGCTTCGAAGGAAGGGGATCGAGAACAACACCCTTTTCATCTTCATGAGCGACAACGGCCCATGGTACGAGGGGAGCTCGGGGCGGTTTCGCGGGCGGAAGGGCCAGAGCTACGAGGGGGGATTCCGCGTGCCCTTTATCGCGGTCTGGCCTGGGCGCATCCCCGCGGGACGCGTAAGCTCCACCGCCATAATGAACCTTGATCTCTACCCGACTCTCTTCGGCCTGGCCGGGGTGGGTCTTCCGGGCGATCGGATGGTCGATGGGAAGGACATCAGCGCAATACTGACCGGCGCCACCTCCGCTTCGCCGCACGAGGCCGTCTATTTCTATCATTATGAGCGCCTTGAGGGAGTGCGCGCCGGGAAATGGAAATATTTTGACAAGACCGACCGCTATACCTGGCCCATAGCTCTCGATACGGCGCCTGTTCCGGACACCCTGGGAGGAAAACAGATGGGGGTGCGCTGGCCTCTCCTGTACGATCTCGAAACGGACCCCGGCGAGTGCTACAATATGATCAACACGCATCCCCAAAAGGCCGCCGAGCTAAAGGCCATGATGAAGGAATGGGCGAAGAAGACGAAAAAGGACCCGCGGGGCTTTGGGAGAGGGTAGTCTGAGTTAACGACCGATCAGGCTTAAAACGAAACAAGCATCGAATTATTGACTAAGAATGGAATTCGCCGGAAGCGCCCGCGCGCTTCCGGGCGTCGTTCAGTCAAGATTAAGGAGCTCCTTTGCATTTTTATAAAGGAGCCGTTCCTTAAGCGCGCTGTCGTTTTTGCAGGCCAGCCCGATAATTTTCAGATGCGGCGGCCGGTTGCCGAAAGGCCAGTCGGAGCCGTAGAGCACCCTCTCGGGCCCGAACAGTCTGATCAGCTTGCGCACCATCCGCGGCGATTGGAAGCTCGTCTCCACCCATACATTGGGCAGGCCTGCAAGCATGGAACAGACCTCGTTTATCCAGAATAGCCCCGAGTGCCCCACGATGAAGTTGATCGAGGGGAAATTCCTGATAATTTCGGCTATGTATTTGATTTTTCCGAACTCCGGAGTGTTTTTAACGCTTTCCTTCCCAAGGTAATAATGGGATGGGCCGGAGTGAATGAGTACGGGCCTGCGGTGTTTGCCGAACTCCTGCAATGCCTGAAGCGACCGCGGGTCATGGAGCGACACGTTTTGAATGATCGGGTGCAGCTTCAAGCCCATGGCGCCCGAGGCGACATCGCCTGCAAGCTTTTCCGCTATATTGTGCTCACGGGTAAAATCGATGCTCGTAAAAGGGAGGACCCTGGGTTCCTGCAACTTTGCTTCGGCCAGATCTTCAAAAGTGAGATAGGGGGCTATGGGAAGGCACACCGCCAGGCCGATCCCCGTATCTTCCAGCGAACGCTGGAAATTTTCCAGCGTGGCGGTAAAATTACGGGCCCTCTGGCCCAGCGTGGCCCAGTGGCCCGTCACCATATAGATAAGCTTTCCGATTCCGTATGTCCGATTGAGCTGGGCTTCGTTGGTTTTCTGGGGGTCCCACATGCGTTGCATGGTGACGCCTTTTTCGTAAATCAGGCGGCGCCCGTTAGGATATAAAATATCGCCTAAATGTCCATGCATATCGATTATCATGGTTTGCCCCTCATATTCGTCGGTGCAATTCCCATTCGTCCGGAGCGTTTGTGCTCCGGCACGAACATTTTAATGGAAGTCAATCCGCTTCATAAGTCAAGAAAATATGAGTAAAGATGGGGATTCCTGAATCCCGGACGCAATTTACCGAGAAACGCCCCTTGCGATTTGTGAAGATGCGCTAACTCGCGTCGGGGCGCATCGCCTTAAATATTTTTTTGACCGGTTCGTATTAATCTTGAGTTCCAGGAGGCGGTCCAATACCACTGGTATTCCCAAAATGGGGCCGGGGTGCGGCAAAGCGCGCCGGGATTCGGATATAAGCCAGGGGGCCGGGAGGGCCATGACAAAGGAAAAGCTCGTATATCGGGGCAAGTCAAAGGATGTATATGAGATCGCCGGTGGGAAGTACGCGGGTAAATACCGGATGGTGTTTACCGATAGAGCGACCGGATATATAGAAAACGGAAAGCCGGTCTTCGATCCCGGGCGCGATATCGTCGTGGGTGAGATTCCGGGTAAAGGCGCCGTGGCCTGCCGGTTCGCAACATACTTTTTCAGGCTGCTGAAAGACAGGGGGATCGCCTCTCACTTTATCGATTCGCCCGCCGAAAACGAGATGATCGTGGAGCCGGCCCTGCCCATCGGCATGGAGGAAGCCGCCCCCGAATACGCGGGCTCGGCCCCTCTTGCCAACCTGGAGTTCACCTGGCGGAACAACGCCCAGGGAAGCTTCTGGCGGCGCTACTCTTTCGTAAAGCCGTGCGGAAAGCTCAACTGCCTTATCGAAGCCTGGACCAAGGGCGAGAGCGACACCCTCATCACCTTCGAATCCCTGGAGGACACCGGGGTGCTTTCTCGCTCCGAGATAGCGCAGGTAAGGGCCCTGGTTAAAGAGGTAGCCGAGGTCGTGACCGCCGACATGGCTTCGCGCGGACTGCACGTAATAGACGGTAAGTTCGAGCTTGGGAGGCTAAGGGACGGCGATGGCCGGATCGTTATTATAGACGAGATATCGCCCGATGTCCTGCGGGTCTGCCGGGGCTACTCGCCCGACGAGAGCGGAGACTGTAAAATCCATCCGGAGTGTATCAGTACGAGGTTCGAGGAGGGCAGGCGCTCCATATCCGCCAAAAACCAGCTTAGCGCCGAGGAGCTTCGCAAGGTATATGTGATATAGCGGGGCGGTTCTCATTCCGCGTGTTTCAGAAAGCCCGGCCAAACATTCAACACTCAGGTTTTCCCGTCTGGCTTCCGCTGGGAAGGAAACCTGATTTTTAGAGGCTGCCATAAGTTATCAATGGGAAACAGGCTTAGGTCTGGAGGGGGCTTGTCCGAGCCGGAAATAGTAGTTGTATTAGCTGCAATGGGTTATGCGATACTACAGTATTTAGTTTTTATCTGCCGGCGCAGGGGAATGTGGGGTCGATTTCACGCGGACGGAAATATCCCAAAATACAATTCGGGTTACACACGCAGATCTGAATATGGTTTTTTTCTCTAAAGCCGGATTCAGGATAAATCACATCTCCTTCCCAAAAAGCCGCTCTGATGGTATCGAAGGGCTTTTCATTTTTTTCCTTTATTAGCTCGTGCAGGGTTTGTATTACGGCCTTGTCAAGATTGCGAAAGATAAGGTCTCGGCTTGATTTTAGAGGTTTGTTTTCGGGAAGCGGAACATTGGCCTCGTCCGCATACGCTTTGAGGGTTTTGTATGCTTCTTTAACCATAAGAATGGATTGCTCATTAAGTAGGTCCAAACAGCGTCCTGGGTTTATAATTGCACCAACCACAGCCTCTTCCGAAACAATTGCCTCCCCATATTTTTTTCTCCCCTTCATTTCACGGGCAAATGATAGCGCACGAAGATGATTATTTTCCCAGAAATATATTCCCGGGCCGAGCCAATCATAATCATTCGAGCTTTTATTGAGGTTTATTTTCCCGGAGAACACCTCCTCTGCTATACGGCGGTCAGTTCCGTGAAAACCCAGGATAAACGCGGGTAGTGTCGAATACAAGCTTAACCGCCGTATTCTTTGGTTAACTTGTCGTTTATGTCAATAATACCAATTCTGCGAAGAAAATCTTTTTTTTGGCTTGAAGTGGTGCTTTTAATGGACTCTCTCATGCTCGTACATATCCGCTCTGCTTCGGCTACCGAGTAGGTGGATGCAGATACCACTTCATCGTATATTATTTCTCTCTTTCCCATCTGTTTTCCTCACAAGGACATCTTTTTATCTATAGGTAGCTTAATTTTAAGTTTTCCCATCTGCCGATGACGAATTTATGGGAATCTAAAAATTTCCTTCAAAGGTTCCCTATGCCGGTAATTCTAAAAATAATATAGTACAAGGTCAAGGGAATAACCAGTATTACGTAATGATAAATGCCCGGGTGCAAACCGCAATACCGGATTAGACCCGTGCATTCCCTGGCCGGTCGGCTTTTGGCTGCTATTCGCCCGATGTCCTGCGGGTCTGCCGGGGCTACTCGCCCGACGAGAGCGGAGACTGTAAAATCCATCCGGAGTGTATCAGTACGAGGTTCGAGGAGGGCAGGCGCTCCATATCCGCCAAAAACCAGCTTAGCGCCGAGGAGCTTCGCAAGGTATATGTGATATAGCGGGGCGGTTCTCATTCCGCGTGTTTCAGAAAGCCCGGCGGAACATTCCATTGCTCACCGCCGGAGGTTATAAGGGAAACGGTCTTTTTGTTCAATCGCACTATGGTCGCGGTCTTAACGTTGCCGGATGGGTCGGTAAAGCGTACCTTTTCGCCGATATTGAAGCGCTGCATCTGAGCGGTGCTCCTCTGTTGATTAAGGAGTTTGAGGCGCTCGATGATGAGACGGTTAATATAGTGGAGCTCTTCAACCCCGAGGGATTTAATGAACTCCTCGATCTTTCCGACCTTTTCACTCTTTACAGGTATAAAATCATCCATACTGGTCCTGCCTGTAGGGGCCGTATTGGTTTGGCGAAGCCGCTGCCATGGCATATTTCCGCGCAAAAAAGGGCGTTTCCATAAAGCGAAACGCCCTTTGTGCAGGCCACGCAGGGATCGAACCCGCAACCCTCGGTTTTGGAGACCGATGCTCTACCAATTGAGCTAGTGACCTATGTTACTCTACCACAACGCAAAAACGCCGCATCTGTCAAGTATTTTTGCCCGGCGGCCGTCGATGAGGAGGCGTGCCCTCGCCCGGGGAATCAATAATACTCGCTTACCGCCATGTCCTCGAAGAGGTACTTCTGTTTGTTTTCGTCCTCGCCGCGCTCGAATTCCACGGGATATTTGCCGTCGAAGCAGGCCGTGCAGAAACTGAGCTCCGGCCGGTCGATCGCCGCCAGAAGCGATTCCACCGTCATGAACTCTATGGAATCCACCCTCAGGTATTTTCGGATTTCCTCTATGGAGTGCGAGGAGGCTATAAGCTCGCTTCGCGTTGGAATGTCAATGCCGTAAAAACACGGAAAAAGCGTAGGCGGCGCCGAAATACGAACGTGCACATCACGCGCTCCGCCGGTTCGAAACATCTTTATGATCTTTCGCATGGTGGTGCCGCGCATTATGGAGTCGTCCACCACCACGACCCGTTTGTCGTCGATCGCGGGGCGCACCACGTTGTACTTGATCTTGGCGCCGAAGTCGCGGATCTTCTGCGTCGGTTCGATAAAGGTGCGGCCTATGTAGTGGCTGCGGATCATGCCCTTTTCGTAGGGGATGCCCGACTCCCGCGCGTAGCCCAGCGCCGCGCAGTTGGACGAGTCGGGTATGGGGACGACTATGTCGGCATCGACCCGTGACTGCCGCGCCAGCATGCGCCCTAGTTGAACGCGCATCTCGTGGACCGAGTTTCCGAAGATTATGGAGTCGGGTCGCGAGAAGTAAATGTATTCGAAAACGCACAGCGACTGCTTCCGCCGTTCGAATGGGAAATACGATTTCACTCCGCTCGAAGATATCTCCAGAAGTTCCCCCGGCTGGACCTCACGCACGTACTGGGCGTCGATGATGTCGAACGCGCAGGTCTCCGAGGCCACTACCCATGCGTCGTCGAGTTTGCCGATCACAAGCGGCCTGAATCCGTTGGGATCGCGCACGGCGTAAATGGTGTTTCTGTTCATCACCAGGAGCGAGTAGGCCCCCTTTATCTGGCGCAGCGCCTGGATTAGCGCCTCGAGAAAATCGCCGCTCCTGGAGCGGGCCATAAGGTGGACTATGACCTCGGTGTCAATGGATGTCTGGAAGATCGAGCCGTCGCGTTCCAGCGCGAACCGGAGCGTGCTTGCGTTCACAAGGTTCCCGTTATGGGAAAGGACTATGGGCCCCAGGACGGAATCGGCGCGGAAGGGCTGCGCGTTGCGGAGGAAGGAGCTGCCGGAGGTCGAGTAGCGGTTGTGGCCTATCGCCATATGGCCCTGAAGGCTCTCGATGTGTTCCTCGCGGAAAATGTCGACCACCTTGCCCATCGCGGCATAGCGGAATATGTGGTGCTCATCGCTCGAGGCTATGCCCGCGGATTCCTGCCCCCTGTGCTGCAGGGCGTACAGGCCGAGATAGGTAAGATTGGCCGCGTGTTCGGTGCCGTAAATGCCGAAAATCCCGCACTCATCCTCTGGTCGGATGCCGTGCTGGGAGCACGAATGATCGGTAATTTTCATGGTTGGATTATCTGCCGCGTGATGGATTCAAAGCCGTGAATAGCATTAAGGGCCTTCCGTATGGTGTAAAGCATTTTATTGCGGCCACGCCCGACGGACGCGGGCCGAAGCCGGTTCGGAATCGGGACGCCGCTACGCGTCGCTTTTCCGGGTGATCGCCTGAGTGCGCCACCGGAATACAATTATAGCTCAAAAACAAAAAAAAACAACCACTGAGTCATCCGCTTTATCGAGCGCCAAAAATCCACCTCGGAGCCACGCATGCGGTTTTTGGGCGAGGATACCGTCTCAGGCGTGCCGCTCCGCGTAAATCACCGCGAGAATCCTTGCTGGAGCGTCCCCCACGCAGGATACCCGGTGCGGGGTGGTGGAGTCATAATAGATCGTATCGCCCGGTTCCAGCACATCGGTATATTCACCGAGCTGTATCTCCACCCGGCCCTCCATCACCATCAGGAATTCCTCACCCTCGTGGCTGTAGGCCCCGCCCTTTTTATCGACCAGCTCGAGGGTTACGATGAACGGCTCCATGTGGCGGTTGATCTTGTCGGGAGCAAGCGACTCGTACGAATAGCCATAGCGCACGCCCTCCTTGGAGGCCACGCGCGAGGTGGGGGTCCGCTCGTCGCGCCGCACGATGGTGAAGGGCGATTTGCCGACCTGGTTGAAGAGCCTTCCGATTTCGATATTAAGGGCGCGCGCTATGGTCGTTATCGCGCCTAAGGGGGGGGAGATGAGATGATTTTCGAGCTGGGAAAGATAAGCGGTCGAAAAGCCTGTGCGGTCCGCGACGTCCTTGAGGGACAGGCCCTGCGATTCCCTGAGCTCTTTGATCTTTTCGCCGACTCGTATCTCTGCCCCCGCCATGGCTCCTCCGTCTTTGCGTTCTTTGGGTCTGTAAAACGAGCCTAACAGCACCGCCGGGCGGCGTCAATTAAAACTTTTCCAGGTCCTCCAGGTAGTTGATGTTGATGAATACGCGCGCCGGGTCGGCGATTTCCCTTATCCAGGCGCTCTCCACGCGTCTTACCGTCACCTCATCGAAGAAGCTTATCACCCGGCGCTCGCCCAGCTCAATACAGCGGTCCACAGGCCCAACGCAGTTAGTCGAGTAGAATGCGTGCAGGGCCTCGTAATTGCCGTTCAGAAAGGGAATTACGACGTCGCTACCGGCGGAGAGGTCCGCCATGGCGCGGATAAGCTGTGCGGAAAGAAAGGGCATGTCGCACGCCGCTATGAAGCACCCCCCCGGGCGCGCGTGATGAAGGGCCGTATGGATTCCGCCGAGGGGCCCCCATCCCTTTACCATGTCGGCATGGCAGGGGACGCCTAGGTCCGAAAAACGCCCGTAGTCGTCGGCGATGATGGAGATCTCCTCGAAAATCTCCCCCAGCACCGAAAGCACCCGCTGTATCAGCGGGACTCCGTCAACCGGAAAGAGGGCCTTGTCCCGGCCGAACCGCCGGCTTCTGCCGCCGGCTATGATGAAGGCGTTGATCGAGTCTAACAGGGGCGTCATATTCGCTTGACAGGTCCGGATGGGACTGTAGTATAATTATGTCCCCGGACGCCTTCGCGCGTCCGGGGTTCCGTTGCCTCAGGGGAGAACAGTATGCCATTCATCCTATCGATCGTGGGCAGGTCGGGGTCCGGCAAAACCACCCTAATCGAAAAGCTCATAGGCCATTTCAACGAAAGGGACCGTAAAATAGCAATAATTAAACACCTGCGGCATGACTTCGATATGGACCGGCCCGGCAAGGACACATGGCGGTACCGCGAGGCCGGATGTCCCGGAGTGGCCATCACCAACGACCGGGAGTGCGCCCTTGTGGAACGGCTCGATCGGCCGACAGGCTCCGTGGAGGTGGCCCTGAGGTTTTTTTCCGGATACGATATCGTGCTGATAGAGGGTGACAAGGAGGCCGATGTCTTCAAGATCGAGGTTGTGGGCGATTCGGCCGAGCCGCCGCTTTTTGCCGGCGAAATCGGTAACATCGTGGCGGTGGTAAGCGACAGGCTCCTTTCCAAAGACCTGCCGTGCTTTACGCGCGACGACGCATCGGGGGTGGGTCGCTTCATAGAGGGCCTGTTGTTCGAGATCAACCGCTGATATGCGGGCTTTGCGAGTGGGAACCTGATGGCATTTAACGTTTACACATCCAACAGGCTCGAGCGCCTTGCAGACCGTTTGGCCGAAAGGGTGGTCCTGTCGCCTCCGGCTCCGCTCGAAAAGGAGACCCTGGTCGTAATGAGCGTGGGCATGGGGCGCTGGATCTCCCAGCAGATGTCCCAGAGGCTAAGAGTATGGGCCAACTACGAGTACCTTTTCCCCACGGCCATGGTCGAACGGATATTCGAAGCCTTTAGCGGAGGGGCGCGCCTCGCAAAATTAAATCGGGAAGTCCTGTCGTGGCGCGTTTACTCGCTCCTTCCGGAATACCTTGGACTTAAGGAATACGCCCCGCTCGCCGCCTACATGGGGAACATAAAAAACGAACTCAAGCTTCGACAGCTCTCCGTTCGTATCGCCGGCATCTTCGACCAGTACGTCGTGCACCGCCCCGAAATGGTGCTCGATTGGGAGGCGGGGCGGGACCCAAAAGAGGCGGGTGATGAGCTCTGGCAGGCGGACCTGTGGCGAAGGCTCGCGGCCGGAGGCGAAGCGGCGCATCAGGCGGCTCTCGCCTCGCGCTTTTTTAAAGAAATCAATACTCCATCCCAAAAGCGCCCGGCGGGCCTTCCTTCACGGATATCGTTATTCGGCATCGCCACGCTTCCGCCCCTCTATGTGCGCTTGCTTTACGCACTGTCTCGTCATATAGACGTGGATTTCTACGTGCTCGATCCTTCCAGGTACTACTGGGGCGACATCCTGTCGGAGAAGGAACAGTCGCGAATAACGCGAAGGATGAAGCCCGGGTCCTCCCGGGAGCTCGCCCACCTGGACAGGGGGAACCCGCTTCTGGCCTCCATGGGGAGGGTTGGGCGCGACTTTTTATTCAGCGTGCTTCTGGAGGCCGACGAGTCCGTTGATTTTATCGACGATTTCCCGAAAGAATGCCCATCCGCCAAAACGCTCCTCGGAATGGTACAGGAGGACATACTCGAGCTTGCCGACCGCGGAGACGGAGCGAGGCGCGCCATTGAACCCGGCGATCTTTCCATAAGCATTCACTCTTGCCACAGCCCCATGCGGGAGGTGGAGGTGCTTCGCAACTATCTACTCGACCTGTTCGACGGGGTTTCGGACGTCAAACCCCACGATGTCGTGGTGATGACGCCCGACATCGAAATCTACGGGCCCCTCTTCGAGGCCGTTTTCGGAGCATCAGGGGACGACGAGCCGCGCATACCCTATTCCATAGCGGACCGAAGTCTTTCCGAGGGGAGCGCGTCGGGGCGCGCCTTTTTCGCCATCCTGGACCTGTGCGGCGGGAGGTTTACGGCCTCACAGGTGCTGGACATAATGGAATGCGACCGGGTGCTTTCTCGCTTTGACCTCGGGCCGTCGGACCGCGATTTGATACGCAACTGGGTGGACGGCACCTCCATCCGCTGGGGGATAGACGCCGAGCACCGTGCGGAGCTTCCCGAACGGCTCCCCGCCACCGAAGAGAACACCTGGCGCCACGGCATGGACCGCATGCTTCTCGGAAGCGCCATGCGCCTCGAGGGTGAGGGCCTCTTTGAGGGAATACTCCCTTACGATATGATAGAGGGGTCCTATACGGCGGTGCTGGGAAGGTTCGTCGACCTCCTCGAAGCCCTCTTCGAGGCCTCCCGCTCCCTCTCCGGGCCCAGGACCCCGCTCGATTGGGCCGAGCATCTCCTGTCGCTTATCGAACGCTTTTTCGAGGGCGATGAGCAGGCGGACGAGCTTACTTCGCTTCGCGGGACGGTCTCTCGTCTCGCCAGAGAGGCGGGGGCGGCCGGCTTTTCCGGAACCATGGGATTCCCAGTTATGCGCTCCTGGTTGGAGGACGCCGTCCGCGAGGAGAGGGCCCATGGCGTCTTTCTGTCGGGCGGCGTGACCTTCTGCGCCATGCTTCCCATGCGGAGCATCCCATTTCGTGTAATCTGCATGGTGGGCATGAACGACGGCAGTTATCCCCGCAGGGACATCGAGGCGGGATTCAATCTTATGAAAAAGGAATACAGGCCCGGCGACCGATCGCGCAGAAACGACGACAGGTACATTTTCCTCGAAGCCCTCATCTCCGCGCGCGACAGGCTTTTTATAAGCTATGTGGGCCAGAATATTACCGACAACAAGCCCATGCCGCCTTCGGTACTGGTGAGCGAACTCCTCGATTACATCGAACAGGCCTACAGGGCTCCGGACAATGAACCGCTAAGGCCGCTCTTGCTCACGGTCCACAGGCTCCAGGCCTTCAGCCCGGCCTATTTTTCGGGAGACCCCAGGCTGTACAGCTACGCGTCGGAGCTGTGCGCGGCGGCCGGAAGCTTCGGCGAAGCCGTCGAGGAGTATAAGCCGTTTATGACCGGAGAGGCCGGGGCCGTAAATTTAGAGGATGATCTGATAAGACTCGAGGACCTAATATCCTTTTTTAGAAACCCCGCGCGCTACTTTCTTAACCAAACCCTGAAAATAAAGTTGGATCTGCCTGCCGAGGCTTTAAACGACACGGAGATATTTTCTATTGGAACCCTGGACTCCTATCTAATTAAAAGCCGCCTGCTCGAGGCGATTCTTGAAGGAAGGGAGCGAGAGGCCCTCTACCGGACGCTTCGCGCGGAGGGGCGGCTTCCCCACGGCGCTCCCGGCGAGATGGCCTTTAAGGAATTGGTTTCGGCAATAGACTCGTTTGCGGCCGAGATCAAAAGGATACAAAATGGAGCAAAGCTTTCTCCGCTCGACATACGGATTGAGGTGGACGGTTATACGATAGCCGGCCGCATAGACGGGGTCTTCCCCGGAGGATTGGTCCGCTACCGGCCGGGGAATATCAGGGAGATCGACAGGCTGATTACGTGGATTGAATACTCGGCCGCTGTTTGCGCCGCCGGGACAGAAGAGATACCTGTTGCCTATCTCATAGGGTCGGATAATAAAAGTGGCCCTGACGTATATAAGATGAGCGACTCGGGAGAGTGCAGAAAGCATTTAGGCGAGCTTCTAAAAATATATCTAAAGGGCCGCCGGTCCCTTGTTCCTTTCTTTCCTAAATCCTCGTTCGCTTTTGCGGAGGAGTACGGCAAAAACCGCTCGGCCGATAAGGCCATTGATAAAGCGGCCGGGGAATATGTAAATTATAAAAAAAGCAGGCCTGATGGTGCGGACCTGTATATCGAACGCTGCTATCACAAGTTGGATCCCTTCGCTCCGGGAGCTGTCCGCGAACAATTTATCGAGCTTTCTCGTGCGGTGTACGGACCCGTAATAAAATATCAGGAGAAAGCATGAAGGCCGCGCGGCGTTTCGACATAGGCAAGAGCCCTCTCTCGGGGACGGTCCTCATAGAGGCGAGCGCCGGCACGGGCAAAACCTATGCCATAAGCGGGCTCTATCTGCGCCTCATCATCGAGAAGAGGCTCGAAGTGGAAAACATACTGGTGGTCACCTTTACGGTCGCGGCAACGGGCGAGCTTAGAGAGCAATTGCGCGGTCGGCTTCGAGCCACCCTTTCGTTGATGGACAACCCTTCGGGAGACGGATGCTCCAGAGAGCTCCTCGGCCTTCGCTCTAAATACGCCGAAGACCCTCTTCAAATAGCTCTCGGAGAAAAATTCGGTAAGGACCCGGACGCGCGGGAGCGGCTATCCCGCGCCATACGAAACTTCGACGAGGCCTCCATCTTCACCATACACTCATTCTGCCAGAGGGCCCTGCTCGAGAACGCCTTCGAAAGCGGCGCTCTTTTCGAAGCCGAGTTCATAGCGGGGGACGAACGGCTCCTCGCAGAGATTTCCGAGGACTACTATCGTAAGAACTTCTACGAGGCGCCTCTCCCATTCGTCCGGTACTCTCTTGACGAAAAGCTTTCGCCCGAATCGCTGGCGTCTCTGGTCAAAAAGAGGCCGCTCGATCCCGGCTATATACTGAAAGGCGGGGAGGGCGGCGCGGACGATAAAGAGGTGCTCGAAGCCGCCGACCGGCTCTATGAGAAATACAGGGAAATTAACGAAGCATGGATGGAGGCGAAGGCCGAAGCCGAAGCTTTTCTTTGCCGTTGCAGAAATGAAGGTGTACTCAATGGAGTCTCTTATTCCAGTAAAATCATTACCCGATTGCTCGAGAATATGTACGCCTATGCGGGCCAGGGGGAGCCGCTCCCTGTGTTTAAGGATATTAAAAAACTCAAGGCTTCCTCCATATCGAACAGGTTCAACAGGGGTAAGAGCGCCGACATCCCCGAGATTTTCACGAAAATCGGCGAGTTCCTCGAGTGCCACGAACGCGCAATCGGCGTCTTTGCCGGCTGCCTGCTTCGGCTGCAGAGGGAGTTTTTTGCGTATGTCTCGGAAGAGATGAGGCGCCGCAAGGAGCGGTTGGCGGTCCGTTCTTTCAACGACCTTCTGGTCGACACACACAGGGCACTCGCCGCAGGAAGCGATTCGGCTCTTGCCCGCTCGGTGCGCCGCCGATACGCCGCCGCGCTCATCGACGAATTCCAGGACACGGACCCGATTCAGTATTCCATCTTTACCACAATTTTCGGCGGCGGCGAATCCCTCCTCTATCTGATAGGCGACCCCAAGCAGGCCATTTACGGTTTCCGGGGAGCCGACATCTTCGCATACATGAAGGCCGCAGCTTCGGCCGGGACAAAATCTACAATGGACGTCAACTACCGCTCGGAGCCCGAGCTGGTCGAGGCGGTCAACACGATTTTCTCCAACGTGGACAGGCCCTTTGTGTTTCCCCAGATAGGCTTCACCCGCGTCAGTGCCGCCGCGGACAAAAAAAACAGGGGCGATTCGGAAAGCGCCCGGGGCGAGAGCGGACCTTCGCCGAAGATGAAGCTCTGGTTTGTCCCGCAGCTCCCCGATTCGGCCGGCAACAAACCGATGAGCAAAGCGGAAGCGGGCCGGATAGTGATGAATGCCGTTTCCGCCGAGATCGTGCGCCTGATATCCGAAGAAAAGTGTGAGCCGGGCGATATCGCCGTACTGGTGCGCACGGGCCTGCAGGCCCGTGAGATGCAGGCGGCTCTGCGGATATTGGGCGTGCCTTCGGTGCTCTACGGTTCCGAGAGCGTATTTGCGTCTAACGAGGC